>JAJFTS010000237.1 GCA_021372815.1 Deltaproteobacteria bacterium
TTTGACGAACTTTTTCAATATCTGACAAAAAAGAAGATAAAACCGACTGTCACTCTGGAGGCTCATAATCAGGATAATCTCTGGAAGTCGCTGACTAATGTCCGGAACATGGGACTCATTAATTTTTTAAAATAAGTTGGATTGACGTTGTATTAAGGGAAATGCGGTGCTCAGATATATCGTAAAAAGAACTTTATTTATGATTCCGCTTTTGCTGGGAATCACGATCATTTGTTTTTTTGTCATGCACCTGGCGCCGGGTTCTCCCACGGATCTGCAGACGGAAATGAATCCGAAAGCTTCTGCGGAGATGAAGGAGCGGCTCAGGACTTTATATGAGTTGGATAAACCGATTCATGTACAATACTGGTCGTGGCTCAAAAAAATCAGTCACGGAGACCTGGGAACATCTTTTTCCACCGACCATCGTCCTGTTGCCGCCAAGATTATGGAAAGGCTTCCCATCACGATTCTGATCAATCTTTTATCTCTTTTGATCATTGTTGCCGTGGCGGTGCCGATCGGCGTATTATCGGCGGTCCATAAAGATTCGCTCTTTGATAAGGTTACTGCCGTGCTGGTGTTTATCGGCTTTGCCGTGCCTACTTTCTGGCTGGCTTTGCTTTTGATGATTTTTTTCGGCATTCATCTGGGCTGGCTGCCGATTTCGGGACTGCGATCGATGAATTATGAATATCTCGGTGCCTCCGACCGATTAATTGATCTGGCGAAACATCTGATTTTACCGGTGTTTGTGTCCGCTTTCGGCGGACTGGCCGGGCTTTCGCGTTATATGAGGGCGAATATGCTGGAAGTGATCCAGCAGGACTACATTATGACCGCCCGCGCCAAGGGGTTAAGCGAAAGGGATGTCATTTACAAGCACGCGCTGCGCAATGCGCTTTTGCCGGCCATTACCATACTGGGGCTTTCCATTCCCGGCCTTATCGGCGGCAGCGTTATCTTCGAAACGATTTTTGCCATTCCCGGCATGGGGCAGCTTTTTTACATGTCGGTCATGGCCAGAGATTATCCGACCATCATGGGTATTTTGCTGATTGGCGCGATCCTGACGCTGGCGGGTAATTTGATTGCTGATGTGTCGTATGCATTGGCGGACCCGCGGATAAGAATATCTTGATGGCTTAGTAAAAAGTCCATCTGCGGAGTTTACCCCGGCGAAGGCCGGGGGTACGATGGCGGCCTTCCCCGTGTCAAGCACGGGGCAAGCTTGTTACGGTGATAAAAGCCATCTAAAATAGAAACAACAGGTTTTGATGTATGAATTCATGGGAAACGTTGTATAAAAACAAATTGATGTTAACCGGCAGCGGAATTGTTTTACTGATTTTCATCATTTCCGTTCTGGCGCCGTGGCTGGCTCCTTACGATCCGGGACAGATCGATTTGAAAAATGTGCTGGCCTCTCCCTCAATGAAACATTTATTCGGCACGGATCCTCTGGGCAGGGATGTGCTTTCCCGGATGATCTGGGGTGCCAGAATTTCCTTGCTGGTCGGTTTTGTGGCTACTGGGATTGCCATTATTATCGGAGCAATTCTCGGAGCGGTATCGGGTTATTACGGCGGCTGGATTGATTCGGTTATCATGCGGTTTGTCGATATTATGCTGTGCTTTCCTACCTTTTTTTTGATTTTGGCGGTCATCGCCTTTCTGGAGCCTTCCATCTGGAATATCATGATCATTATCGGACTGACCGGCTGGATGGGGGTGACCCGGCTGGTACGGGCTGATTTTATTTCACTCAGGGAAAGAGATTTTGTTCACGCCGCGAAAGCGATAGGCGCCGGCGATCTGCGGATTATTTTTCTCCATATTCTTCCCAATTCCATGGCGTCAATTTTAGTGGCGGCGACACTGGGAATTGCCGGGGCGATACTGACCGAATCGGCGTTGAGTTTTCTGGGCATCGGCGTTCAGCCGCCCACGCCCAGCTGGGGCAATATCCTGACCGCCGGCAAGGATAATATCGATATCGCCTGGTGGCTTTCCCTTTATCCGGGAGTAGCCATATTGATAACGGTTGTCGGCTATAATCTGCTGGGAGAGGGCATCAGAGATCTGCTTGATCCGCGGTTGAAAAAGTAGCTGTTCCCGCCGGTTTGATTTTATTTTAAAAGTAAAAGTCTGATGACGGAATCAAGCTGTAAAAAATTGTTAACGCTTGATTAAATTATAAAAATATAATACGAATCCGCTTATTCATTTCAGGTAAGGAGAAGAAATAATATGTCAAAAAAAGTCAACGCTGAAACAATGAGCAACGATAAACGCATTCTTTCACGTAAACTTTCGCAGGGTGAGATTTCTGAAAAAGATTTACAGATTATTTTGAAAAAACTTCCCGATGTTGCTGAGAATGCCGAGGAAGTAACTCTGGAAGAAAAAGAAAAATAGTCTTTATGCTAATCGATTCCCATGCCCATCTGGAGATGAAAGAGTTCGATTCCGACCGCGAAGAAGTTATCAGACGCGCCGGAAGTGAGGGAATCGATTTTATTGTCACCGTCGGAACAAATCTTAAACTGAGCCTCAAAGCCGTAACCCTTGCTGAACAATATGAAAACATATACGCGACAGTGGGCATCCATCCCCATGATGTGGCGAAAACGGATAACAAAACATTGGACGCTCTCAAAGAGCTTGTTCAGACACGCAAAAAAATCGTGGCCTATGGCGAAATCGGCCTGGATTATTTCCGCAATATCTCTTCTCAGGAAAAGCAACTGGAGTCTTTCGGTATGCAGCTGGAATTAGCAAAGGAGCTTAATCTGCCGGTTGTCATCCATGATCGTGAAGCTCATCAGCAGTCTCTGGAAACGGTTAAAGCTTCGGGTGTGCGACGCGGCGTGTTCCACTGTTTTTCCGGTGATTATGAAATGGCTAAAAAATGTCTGGATCTCGGGTTTTACATCTCCATTCCCGGTGTCGTAACATTCAACAAATCCCAAACCATTCAGGATGTCGCCGAACGCGTTCCCCTTTCTTTTTTATTGCTGGAAACGGATGCTCCTTATCTTACGCCGGTTCCGCACCGCGGCAAAAGAAACGAACCTTCTTTTATCGTCCATACGGCGAAAAAAGTCGCTCAAATAAGAAAAATTTCCTGGGAAGAAGTGGCGCGAGAAACATCCATGAACGCCATGAGTCTTTTTGGCATTAAATCTTCTTCCTGATCCGGTTAATAAAATTTTATTTCGAGTATCAAGATGACAAACAATAATAGGAAAGCCGTTGTCCTGTTGAGCGGCGGGATTGATTCCGCCACGACGCTGGCTGTGGCTAAAGATCTGGGATTTGAAATTTACGCGTTGAGCTTTCGCTACGGTCAGCGGCATGCCGTGGAACTGAAAGCCGCAAAACGTATCGCCAAAAAAAATAAAGTAGTCCGGCATCTGATTCTGGATGTTGATTTGCGGAAAATCGGCGGTTCCGCGTTAACCGCGGATATTAAGGTGCCCAAGAACAGAAGCATGGAAGAATTGACAAAGAATATTCCAGTGACTTATGTGCCGGCACGCAATACAATATTTCTTTCTTATGCGCTGGCCTGGGCGGAAGTGATGGGAGCGAATGATATTTTTATCGGAGTGAATGTCCTGGATTACAGCGGTTATCCGGACTGTCGTCCCGAATACATTGCCGCTTACGAAAAAATGGCTAATCTGGCAACGAAGGCCGGGGTTGAAGGCAAACAGAAACTGAAGATTCATACCCCGCTGATCGAGATGAGCAAAGCACAGATTATTCAAAAAGGCATGAGACTGGGTGTGGATTACAGTCTTACCCACAGCTGTTATGATCCTTCGGATGTCGGGGAAGCCTGCGGCAAGTGTGATTCCTGTCTTTTACGCTTGAAAGGATTCCAGGAGGCGGGATTAAAAGACCCTGTGAAATATAAAGGATAAAGGTATTTTTTTGAGCTATTTCATCAAGGAAATATTTTACTCCCTTCAGGGAGAAGGATTTTATGCCGGCCGGCCGGCGGTGTTTTGCCGCTTTGCCGGATGCAATTTGTGGTCGGGAAAAGAAGTCGATCGCAAAAGCGCCGTCTGTAAATTCTGCGATACGGATTTTGTCGGCTGCGACGGACCGGAAGGCGGGCAATTCCAAACTGCGATAGAGTTAGCGGAAAAAATTAAAAAATTATGGCCGGGAGAAAAATCATCCCGACCTTTTGTTGTCTGCACGGGCGGAGAACCCCTGCTGCAGCTGGATGCCGGGCTGCTTTCGGCTCTGCACGACAAGGGCTTTGAAGTAGCCGTGGAAACCAACGGCACCATCCTGCCTCCGGAAGGTATCGATTGGGTTTGCGTCAGTCCCAAAGCAGGCGCTCAATTACTGCTGCAATCTGGTCAGGAATTGAAGCTTATTTTCCCTCAAAAAGGAGCCGAACCGGAAAAATATGCGATGCTGAACTTTCAGCATTTTTTTCTGCAGCCGATGGATTCACCCGATCTGGAAATGAATACGCGCCGGACACTGGAATATGTTTTATCTCATCCGCAGTGGCGGTTGAGTCTGCAGCTCCATAAAATTCTCGGTATGAAGTAGGTAAATGTAAATGGAAATTTTCAAAATATTTAAATTTGACGCTGCTCACCGGCTGCCCCGTGTTGATGCGGGACACAGGTGTTCGGAAATTCACGGCCATTGTTTTCGTGTGGAAATCCATATTGCGGGAGAAATCGATCCGCATTACGGCTGGATCATCGATTTTGCCGATATCGATAAAGCTTTCGGTCCTCTGCTCGATCAACTGGACCATAAATATCTCAATGACATCGAAGGGCTTTCTAATCCCACATCGGAAAATATCGCCCGATGGATCTGGGAGCGTCTCTATATTGTATTACCTCAATTAAGCAAGATTGTTGTGCAGGAAGATCCGGAATCCGGCTGCGTGTATCGGGGAGGGGAATAATACGCTAAAAAGTTTTGATATTGATAAAAAACATAACCTTTTATTCATTCTTGCCATATTAGCGGCGGGCGTTATCGTTTATGCAAATTCTTTTGACTGTTCTTTTCATTTCGACGACAGGAATATTTTAAACAGCAGTATTGCCAAAAGTTCGACGACCATCCATGACTGGATTCGTCTTTTCCCCACACGCCCGCTGGGGATGCTGACCTTCGCCGCCAATTACAACATTCATCAGCTCGACGTCCGGGGGTATCATCTGGTCAATTTGACGATCCACCTGATCAATGCTCTCCTGGTCTGGTGGCTGACCTGGATTACATTATCCGGTCCGGTCATGAAGGAAGCTCCCATCAGCAGAAATAAAAGTGCAGTCTCTTTTCTGACCGGCCTGCTGTTTGTCACTCATCCGCTGGCCACACAGTCGGTGACGTACATTGTCCAGCGGTTCTCATCGCTGGCAACATTATTTTATCTTTTAGCGCTGATTCTGTTTATCAAGGGCAGATTACAGAAAAATAAAAAAACAGCCCTGCTGTTATTCGCCGCTTCCATTTTTTCGGGAGTCTGCGGGATATTGACCAAGGAAATCGTTTTTACCCTGCCTTTTGCGATTGTTCTTTATGATTACTGTTTTATCAGAACTTCATCTTGGAAACCCGGATTAAAAGATAAAAGCATCATGGTTTCTTTTATCCTCCTGGCCGTATTCACATTATTTCTTCTGAAATACTATTCTTTGAATGTCTTTAATACCATTCAGCCGGATCAGGGCTATGCCCATTCCATATCGATGAAGGAATATTTTCTAACCCAGTTCCGGGTAATTCTGACATACATCCGGCTCTTCTTTCTGCCGTTTAATCAGAATCTGGATTATGATTATCCTTTGTCGACAAGTATTCTGGAGATGGGAACTTTCCTCAGTTTTATGGCTTTGTCCGGAATTGTGCTGGCGGGTGTCTTACTGTTTAAGAAATACCGGCTGATTGCTTTCGGGATTTTCTGGTTTTTTCTGACCATATCTGTAGAATCCAGCATCATTCCGGTTTCCCAGAACGTTATTTTCGAGCACCGCACCTATCTGCCGGCATTCGGTTTTTTTATCGCTTTTACCGGCTCTTTCTTTTATTTTTTCAGTCCAAAGCATCTTAAAATCGCCGTGATTATTCTTCTCGCGATTGCCGCGGTCAACGCCGGTCTTACTTATCAGCGCAACAAGATATGGAAAAACGAATACACGCTATGGAATGACTGTTTGAAAAAATCACCGGATAAGGCCAGAGTGAATAACGAAAGAGGCGCGGCGTTGGCGGAACGGGGATTTTATGAACAGGCGCTCGAGGATTTCGATAAGGCGATTCGCCTTAATACTAATTTTGATAAGGCCTATTACAACCGGGGAACAATTTACGGTAAATTAGGCTGGTATGAAAAAACCATAGAAGATTGCAGTGCCGCTATTCGATTAAAACCCGATTATGCGGAAGCTTACAATAACCGGGGCAATGCATATGCCGGACTGGGGCAGTACCGGTTGGCCATCGAAAATTACAGCGAAGTCCTTCGCCTGATGCCGGATTATTTTCCGGCTTATGTAAACAGGGGGGATGTCTATGCCAGAATTTTTCAGTATCAGAAAGCCATGGAAGATTATAACCAGGCTATTAACATGAACCCGGGTTATCCGCGCGCTTACACCGGCAGGGCTGATCTTCATCTGAAACGGGGCAGTGAAAGTGATGCTTGTCGTGACTTATTCAAGGCTTGCGAACTGGGGAATTGCAGAGCTCTGGAGCTTGCCAACACCAGGGGATACTGCCGCTGATCAATATTAATCGGCGACTGGTGGCCCGGGGTCCTGTGAACTTTAACGAAAAATTAGAAAAAGTGGTATTCCTATTGGAAAATCGCTGTCTTTTGAATTTTCAACCCGGTTTTTTAGTTGAAAAAAAATGTCTTCAATGATAGTTGCTCATACAGATAAAATGCGTTGAAGACCATGGATCAGAAGACCGTACAGAAGATAAAAAGCGACCAGCAGGATAGTGTGCTGGAGGAGTTATTGCGGGAAAAAGCCGCGGTACTGACTCGTGCAAGCTGGGCGGTGGAAGAAGTATTGGAGAAGATGAAACGCATCGAAGGTGAAATAGAAATAATAACCTCACTGATTAATTCTCTGGACAACGAAGAAGATCATTTAGTGTCATTGCGTCAGAAAAAAAAGCTCTGCGAAGAAATAAACTGTAAGATAGAGACATTCAATTCCATTCGCCGGAAAGCCGAGCTTCAATATTACTATTTGATTGTCACGAGAGAAGCGCTCGGCCTGAGGCGCCACGAGATGGTTCAAAAAATATACCGCGTTCCGGAAAAGAAAAAAAAGATGCAGGTAGGTTTTTGATGGATAGATTCAAAAAACCGCGAATGCGGATGGTGGAAACACAGATAAAAGCGCGCGGTGTAAACGATGCCCGCGTATTGAGGGCTATGAATGCTGTTCCGCGGCACCTTTTCGTCGACGAAGGATTAATCGAACAGGCATACAGTGACAGTCCCCTGCCCATTGGCGAACACCAGACCATCTCTCAGCCTTATATCGTTGCTCTCATGTCGGAATCTCTGGAGTTAAAGGGAAGGGAAAGGGTCCTGGAAATCGGCACCGGCTCCGGTTATCAGACGGCGATTCTGGCTTGTCTGGCGGATCGGGTTTTTTCCATTGAACGTATTGCTTCGTTGGCGACAAACGCACGCAGGATTCTCGATAAACTGAATTTCTACAATGTCGCCATCCGGGTCGGTGACGGCTCCTACGGCTGGCGGGAAGAAGCTCCTTTTGATGCAATTATCACAACAGCTGCGGCTCCGGAAATTCCTCATTACCTGGTTGAACAACTGGCCGTCGGCGGAAGAATGGTTGTTCCTGTCGGCGGACGCGATGTGCAAACTCTGTATAAACTTACCCGTTCCGTGGAAAATCCCGAGGAGATTATCACGGAGGATTTGGGCGGGTGCCGCTTTGTCAGCCTGATCGGTGAGAGCGGATGGAAAAAATAAATCCTCGTTCGGCGTTGATTTTTTTTGCCCTGCTGACGCTGTTTTTGTGTTTTGTTTGTTTTCAACCTCAGGCTCAAAGCCATACGGCGGGCGTGTATCATCTGGTCAAAGAGAACGAAACGGTTCAGATGATTGCCAGGGCTTACGGAGTTCCTTTGCAGCAACTAATCAAAGCGAATAATATAGCCGATGTTGACCATGTGAAAGAGGGCTATGTTATGTTTATTCCCTCCGCCACCCGGGTAATCGATAATATTGTGCCTGGTGCAAAAATTAAAGACGCAAATGCCAAATTAAGAGTTAAAAACCGCAGTGCCGCCAGTACCAAAAATAAAGATACAAAAGAGGAGACGCCTGCTTCAGGAAAATCTATGGCGGCGCAGAAGGAGGAAACCATAACGACAGTTGCGGAACCGTCTTCTGAAAAGCAACGGTCAAAAAGCGCCGCTTATCATGAACCGGAGATGAAAACCGTTCGCGATGAAAAATCATCTGATAAAAAAAATACGATTCAAATCAGTGAGCCGATGCCTGAGAAAAAAATGCAGGCGGGAAATAACCGATTTATCTGGCCGGTGCGAGGTGAAGTAAAGGATCATTTCGGCGTACAACCCAATAAAACTTTCCATAACTGGATTAAAATAATTTCTTCCGTCGGCGCCAAGGTCAAGGCCGCGGAATCCGGCACGGTTATTTTTTCTTCCAAATTAAAAAATTACGGGGAGACGATTATTGTCAGGCATAAAGACAATTTTGCAACAGTGTATACCCACCTGAAGAAAAGATATGTCAAAATAGATAAAAATGTCAGAAAAGGAGAAACGATAGCCGTATTGGGAGAAACAGATGACGCCGGCGAAGCATATATTAATTTTGAAATTCGCGTGAAGGGGAAAGCGCATAATCCGCTGCTTTTTCTGCCGTGACCACCTCCTGTTGCCATTCAAAAAATCATTACTATATTAGTAAAAAGTATCGGAAGAGGTTTAAATGAATTATTACTTTGAGCAGGGCCCCATTCGCCCGCCCAGCGAGGCGATGAGCCTTCTGCTTCGCGTAACAAGGAACTGTCCGTGGAATAAATGCGCTTTCTGCCATACGTACCGGGACAGTAAATTCGAACTGCGGAGCACGGAAGAGGTTAAAAAAGATATTCAGGCCATGAAAGATATTGCCGACGAAGTTGTCGGTCTTTCCTGGAAACTGGGTGAGGGCGGGCAGGTCACCAGAAATGTTTTAAGGCAGATATACAACAGCCGGGATTACAATGATTACGTTTATTCTGTTGCGGCGTGGCTTTACTTCGGCGGTGAAAATGTTTTTTTGCAGGATGCCAATTCACTGATTTTAAAAACGCCGGATTTTGTATCCATTCTTGATTTTCTGAGGGAGAAATTTCCCGGGATCAAAAGAATTACTTCTTACTGCCGTTCACACACCGCGGCTAGAAAGAAAATTGATGAGCTTGAACTATTAAAAAAGGCCGGCCTTTCCCGCATCCATATCGGGATGGAAAGCGGCAGTGATGACGTGCTGTCTTTTATTCATAAGGGTGTTACCGCTGCCGATCATATTAAAGCGGGACAGAATATCAGACAGGCAGGCATTGAGCTCAGCGAATATGTCATGCCCGGTTTAGGCGGAGAAAAATGGACCCATGAGCACGCTTTGGAAACTGCCGGAGTCATGAACGCGATTAATCCCGATTTTATCCGCCTGCGCACGCTGCATGTCGTTCCGGGTACCGACCTGGATGAATGGATGAAGAAAGGTGAGTTCAAGCCGCTCCGGGACGAAGATATTCTCAGAGAAATAAAATTATTTATCGAAAATCTGGATATTCAGGGAACCTATCTGGTCAGCGATCATATTTTAAACCTGCTGGAAGAATTGGAAGGAAAATTTCCCGACGATAAGCGGAGAATCCTCTCCTCTATTGAAAAATATTTTGAATTGTCCGATGAAGACCGGTTGATTTTCAGGGTGGGCCGGCGCACCGGAGCATTCAGAAAACTGGATGATCTTGCCGACAGAGAAACTTATGTCAGATTGAAATCGGTCATTGAACATTACGCCACGCAGGGCGGAAATATTGAAGAAGATATCATCAAAACTATGAATAATTACATATAAATGGTTAAGATAATTCTTCCTGAAAGCGCCCGGTTTTCTGCTGTACAGTTTCGGACAGTTTATTTTTCCATCCGGTAAATATTTTATTGACACGCAAGTTCTTTCTGCTTATACTCCCGCCGTCAAAAAAGCATTAATTTATCACATATCAGATAATCGGCGGCTTGCATCGTATCTGCTATTGATCTTAGACAATTTGTTGTAAGCTTTAAAACAGCTTTAATATCTTTGCGGATCGTGAAAATAAGCGGAAAAAAACAAGCCCTGCCATGCCTTATCAGAGGCTTTGAAAACATAAGCCGCCGGAGTAATTTGATCGGTTGATAAACGAATGTCCTGTTTTGATAAAAAAGAAAAACAATAATTTAGAGGAGGCTATACAATGCGTGAGTGTGTAATTATCGATGGTGTAAGGTCGCCTAATTCCAGGGCGCACAATGAAAAAGGTTGGTTCAGAGCCTTAAGACCCGATGAAGTTCTGACGAAAGTTTATGATGGATTATTTGCACGCAATCCCAAAGTTAAACCCGAAGATATCGAATCCGTATTCGTCGGTTGCGCCAACATTACCGGTATGCAGAATGACATCGGCCGTCTTTCCTGGCTGGCCGGTGGATTCCCGGAATCAGTCCCCACCAACACCCTGACTATGCAGTGTCCTTCCGGAATGGCTGCAACGCAGCATGCCGCTCGTGCCATTATGTGCGGTGAAGGCGATACCTACATTGCCGCCGGTGTAGAAGACATGCAGAAAGTTTTCATGGCTATGCATATGGATTTCGCACCGCGTCTGATGGAGAGATACAACATCGCGGAAATCCCCATGGGCGCTACCGCTGAAAAGGTTGCCGAAGTATATAAAGTCAGCCGTACAGATATGGAAAACATGGCTTACTGGAGCAATAAAAAAGCCTTTGAAGCCACCCAGACCGGAAAATTCAAGAGTGAAATAATCCCGATGGAAGGATTGAAAGATGATGGCACGTCTTTTATGGTAGACACCGACCAGTGGATTCGCGGTGACATTTCTATGGAATCAATGGCGACTATGAAAACTCCTTTCAAACCGGATGGAGTCGTTACGGCGGCAACTTCTTCTCCGCTGACGATCGGCGCCGCAGCTCTTCTGTTGATGGAACGCTCCAAAGCCGACAAACTGGGGCTTTCTTACAGCATTAAATATGAAGCAGGCGCTTTAGGCGGCTGTGATCCCACACTGATGGGCATCGGTCCTATTCCCGCTGTTCAGAGACTTTTGGGACGTACGGGCAAAAAAGTCAGCGATATCGGTGTCTGGGAATTTAACGAAGCTTTTGCCAGCCAGGCGTTAGCCTGCGTAAGAGAACTGGGTATTGCTCAGAACGCTCCTTTTGATAATGTTAACATCTGGGGCGGCGCTCTGGCGCTCGGTCATCCGTTGGGACAAAGCGGATGCCGCATCCTGGTGACACTGCACAGCATCATGAAGACTGATCGTAAAGACGCCAAATACGGTGTGGCTTCTCTTTGCGGCGCTTTCGGTAACGCAGGCGCTACGATGTTAAGCAGAGTGTAATAGAAAAAAATTGAATGAGTTTATTCGGGGGAGCCTTTTTCGAAAGGCTCCCTTTTTTATTGTGAGACTCAAATTTCTAAAACGACGTGCATTGAAATTTATAAGTCGTAGTGAGTCCCAAATTTCAGTGCGCTTAGCTTCTGAAATTTGTTGGACGAACTATCCTGCATAAGCATGGGTATAATACCCCGCAGCTTGCTGCGGAATTGTTTCCAAAGCTTGCTTTGGGGGCCATCCCCGTGATTCTTCGGAATTGCCGGCTGGAAGAAGTTTTAGATTGTCTGAAAAATAAGGCGTTCCGACGATATATCCCGTCGGAACGCCTTAATAGTTTCTGGGTCAGTTTCAGTTATATTTTGCCGGAAAAGAATAAATCGGCATCGCGTGCTGTTATGTCCGGTATCTCTTCCATCGGGGTATGTCCGGCGCCTTCATATTGAATGAATTTTGCGTTCGGTAATTCTGTTTTCCAGTTTGCAAAATACTTGAAGGGAATCCAGGTATCCCTGGTGCCCCACATCACCAGCGTCGGCGGCTTAAGGTCTTTTATTCCTGCGGAAAGATTTTTATCTTTGCACTGTCGTCTGAATTCCGTAAATACGTCAATCGTACCGCCCTTGTTGCCTTCCCTCATCATTAGTTCGAAATAGCGGTCTTTCAATTCATCGGTGACTTTTGATTTATCTCCGTATACCTGGTTTACGCACATATCAACCAGAAATCTCGGCATCATGTGCCGGGCGAAAGGCCGGACGACGGGATTGCTTGCCAAGCCGATGATGCCGGGCAGTTCCTGCGGGAATCCCACCGAGTCGACAAGGATAAGTTTTTCAACTTTGTCCGGATGTTTCAGGGTGTATTTCCAGGAAATATATCCTCCCAGAGAATTTCCGGCCAGATAAAACTTTTCCAGATTCATTTCGTCCACGATTTTTTCAAACAGTGTTACGGCTCCGTCGATTTTATAGAGAGAAGAATCGGGAGCCGGTCCGGTCAATCCGAATCCGGGAATGTCCAGCCGGATGATGCGGTAATGGCCTTTAAGTCTTTCAGTCCAGCCGTCCCAGGTATGCAGTGAGGCGCAAACACCGTGAAGCAGGATCAAAACAGGTCCCTGTCCTTCGTCCTTATAATGGATGTTCATGTCATCGATTTGGATTATTTTTGATTCGGAATCGGCATATTTTGCTTTTAATTTATCCATGGGGATGGTGTTCATTCCCAGAGAGGTACAACCCAGGGTCGCGGCGATCATACAGGTTAATAAAACTAAAATGAGATATTTAATTTTCATTATTTCAGTTCTCTCCTTATGATTTTTTAGTTTTGGTATTGACAAGGTGCAGCTTTTTTTAGTGGTGGGAATATAGGACTTTCGCTCCCTCATGTCAATGAAATATTAAACGAACAACGGTAAAAAAATTAATGACCGTGAGTACATAAACGATTTCGGGGGATAATTATTTTCGAAAAAAATATTGTCAATTTGCGTATCATGCCTTATATTAATATCAAACATTCAAACTAATTTATTGTGGAAAGGAGGTCGGTTATGAAGACGTATGCCATAAAGTATTTGGAACTGGCGGAGAAACACGCGGACAAAATAGCGGCAAGATGGCTACAGGACGTTAGGAGTAACTCGAAAACACCAACTTACAAAGGTTTGAATGAAAAAGCGATTATTTATCAGTGTGTAAGGTTTTATCAGAATTTCAGTAAAATGTTTCTTGATGAAAAAATTACCGATGATGTGTTGAGATATTTCAAGAGTTACGCTCAGGAAAGTTACGCGTTGGGTATTCCGGCGAAAGAAACAATTTACGCGCTGATACTGATGAGGCGTCATATCTGGCTTTACGCGGAGTTTCAAGCGATATTCACTTCTGCTATTGATCAAATGCAGGCCCTGGATACCCTTGGCCGCACAATTTTGTTGTTCGACTACGCGTCCTATGAAGTTACCAGAGAATACCAGGAATTGGCAAAGAAGGCAGAAAATAAAAAATAATAAAAAATGGGAATAATATTTTTCATGTTTTATTTAAGCTCAGAGAAAGGAGAATATTCTTATGGTGGACTCTATCAAGCTTCTTGATGTAACCGAACAAAACGCCGAGGAAATTGCCGAACACTGGGCAATGGAAGTTCAGAAAAATAAAAGAACAACTCATTATCAGAATTTAAAAAAGGAGAAACTGATACTCTACGCGGTTGACTTTTACCACAATTTGCGAAAATTGTTGATTCCCGAAGATCGTCTGGATTTTACCCGGGAATATTTTCAAAAATACGCCAAAAAATGTCACGAAATGGGAATCCCTCTTCATGAATCAATTTACGCCTTGGTTTTGATGAGACGCCATATGTGGCTTTATGCTGATTTTCAGGCAATTTTCATTAATGCGCTGGAGCATAATCAGGCCATTGACAGTATTATGAGAATAATGCTGATGATGGATTACGCAGTTTATGAGATAACTCAATACTATCTCGAAAATGCAAAGTAATGATTAAAAAATGATTTTCGGGCAAACACGAATATTCCCCGGATTTGAGTAAATCCGGGGAATATTTTTTAAAAAATGACTTCGTCCCGCCGGTTTAAAATTGTAAATCGTGATACTTGTAAGTATTTGATTTTTATTTACTATTCTAAAGCATTACAGAAGAAAAATATCCAAAAAATATGTTGACAGGGCGGGTTTTGAGATGTATAAGAACAACAAAATGACTTTCGGTCATGAAAAAGGTTTTTAGTTTGCAACCTTCAAAAATACAGAAATACTCAACAATTATTTTTACTTACCAGCCGGAAAAATTAAAGTTGAGAGAAATTTTTTTAGGTTCGTCGATCGTTTATAACGAGCAAAAAATATAGTAAACAGAAAAAAGTAAGGAGGATTATATGGCGAGTTTGTGGGTTGATTTAAGGGATATTAAATTCCAGCTGTTTGAAGTATTGAAGATTGGGGAAACAATATTAGGCAAAGGCCGTTTAAAGGATTTTGATGAGGATACATGCAGCATGGCTCTGGATGCGGCAGCAAAATTTGCGGAGAATGATATTGCTCCCACCTATCCTGATGAAGTTCATCGTAAACCGGTCGAAGCAACATTTGACAAAGGCAAAGTAACAACGCCTGAAGCATACAAAAAATTGTGGAAGCTGTATTGCGAAAACGGTTACATGGCTATGGCTGATGTGCCGGAAGTAGGCGGACAGGGATTTCCCGCCGTTATCGCTGCTGCCGCGGCAAACATGTTCCTGGCCTGCAATCAGGCTTTCGTTATGTATCCCGGACTCTCCCACGGCGCGGCAAGACTGATGGAAGATTTTTTCCAGAATCCGCTGCGTGACATCCTTCTGGAAAAAATGTACACTGGCGAATGGGCGGGCACGATGTGTCTGACTGAACCGGGCGCCGGTTCCGACGTCGGAGCTTTAAAAACAACCGCCAAGAAAAACGCCGACGGCACCTACTCCATCGTGGGGACCAAGAGCTTTATTTCTGCCGGCGATCATGATCTGGCCCCGAACATTATTCATCCGGTTCTGGCCAGAATCGAAGGCGACCCCAAAGGAACAAAAGGCATTTCCATTTTCATGGTTCCCAAGATCAGATTCAATGAGAAGGGCGAACTGGGAGAACCCAATGATGTACAGTGCGGCAATATCGAAAGCAAATGCGGTATCCACGGCAATGCCACCTGTACACTGAATTTCGGTTCGGATAACAAGTGCATCGGCTGGCTGATGGGCGAAGAACGTCAGGGTATGCCGATCATGTTCCACATGATGAATGAAGAACGTCAGGGCGTCGGCATGATGGGCGCTTCTCTGGCAATGTCCGCTTATCTGCATGCTCTGGATTATGCCAAACAGAGAATTCAGGGACAGGACATTATCGCCATGGCGATGAAGATTGAAGATTCTCCCGCGGTGCCGATCATTAAGCATCCGGACGTCCGCAGAATGCTGCTCAAACAGAAATCCATTTCTGAAGGTCTTCGTCTGTTGGCCTATTTCTGCTATTTCTGCATGGATAATGAATTCAACGCGCTGGTTGACGGCAACGAGGAACAGAAAGGATACTGGCATGGCATGATTGAAGTGCTGACGCCGATCGTCAAAGCTTACTGCACAGACAGAGGCCAGGAAAGCATCGAGCTGGCCGTGCAGTGTTACGGCGGTTATGGTTTCTGCCGTGAATACCCTGTTGAGCAGATGATGAGAGACAACAAGATCAATCAGATTTATGAAGGCACCAACGGTATTCAGGCTATGGACCTGCTGGGCCGCAAACTGGGCATGAAGAAAGGTCTTTATTTCATGAACCTGTTGGCCCTCACCAAGGCTGACATTGAAGAAGCCAAGAAACTTGACGCTTTCAAGAAGGAAGCGGAAGTTGTCGAAGCTGCTTTGAACGCCTGCGCCGAGTCGGCGATGGCTTTTGCCAAGATGATCAAGGTCACGCCTTATGTCCCTCTGATCGGCGCATGTGATTTTCTGAACTGCATGGGTGACGCTCTTGTCGGCTGGCTGCACATCAAGATGGCTCTGGTTGCCATTCCGAAGTTCTTTGCTGCGGATACCGGCGAACTGGATAAAGCTTTCTATCGCGGCAAGATCGAAGGCGCCAGATTCTTCATTAACCGCATCACCGGATTGGTTCCCGCACATCTGGAAAACCTCAAGAAGGATGAACAGAGCTGCATGAACATTCCTGAAGAATCATTTGCTGTTTAAGAAATACTTCTTTTGAAAGTAATAACGGCGGGGAGGCTTTAAAGCCTCCCCGTTTTTTTATTCCAATTCTAAATCAAAGCGCTATCTTTGTTGGCTTCGTCGTCGGCTTCCTCAACGTATGTTAACTACGCCTCGTCGCCTCCTCCTAGCCCCGCAGAAGCGGGACAGTTCAACTAACGAATTCCAATGACTGGAATTCGAGTTTCACTGCCGCCTCGATATCATCTTTGATTTAGAACTGGAATTTTATTTCGGCAACTTGACCAATTTTACGATTTATGCCAGAAAAGGGCATGACCAGAAGAAAACAAAGAAAACAGTTACAACCGATCGGTGACGTTTTATTTTCGGTCCTGAAAAAAAAAGGGATGGCTTCGAAACTTGAAGAAAACGCCCTGCTGAAATTGTGGCCGCAGGCCGTCGGTCCGCAAATTGCCTCCAAAACAAAACCCGATTCATTCAGAAACGGCGCATTATTCGTCAAAACGGTTTCATCCATCTGGGTGCAGCAGCTGCATTTCATAAAAGAGGAAATCCGCGTCAAATTAAATGAGCTTTCCGGAAAAAATCAGATCAAAGAAATACGTTTTGTCGTCGGACACACCATTGTTCCGGAAAAAGAGACGGAAAATATTTCCCAGGCAAAGAAAACTGTTTTGAAGAAGAGAGACAGAGAAATGATTACCCAATGCACGGAGACTTTGGACGATCAGGAACTGGCCGCTATCTTAAAACGCGTCATGCAGCTGGAAATCAGACGCCGCCGTCAGATGGAAAACGGGAAAGCTTCTTGAAAATGCCGGTCATTTCCCCGGTGTAATTTCTATCCTGATCATAAATAAAAAGCGGTGGCTCGAGTTTCAGTTCTTCACGAGAGCCGTTTTTCCCTTCCACCAGCGCGAATTCCGCATCCGAAGCCATGTCGGAAAAAACGAGTCTCATTTTTTTGGGCTCAATGCCGCTGTTCCGGAAAAGATAGACAAGCTCCACCAGTCTCTTGGCCGGATAGATAGCAAAAACAGTGCCGGCAGGCTTAAGCAGATGTTGCGCCGCCTTTAAAAAATCTTTTAACGATCCGTTTATTTCGTGGCGGGCGATGGCTCTTTCCGGAAGCGGATTAATTCTTCCGGAGTTCAATTTTCTATAGGGAGGATTAAATATTACGGCATCAAATGAACGAGCCGTGAAGATATTTTTTATATTGCGCGCGTCGCCGGAGATTATTTCCACGCGATCTTCCAGATGGTTCATCCGGCAGTTCTTTCGTGCCAGAGTTTCAAGATTTTCCTGAATTTCCAGACCGACACCTTTTGTGTTTGGGAAACGTTTGGCCAGGATAAAAAGAATAATGCCGCTGCCGCATCCGATATCGATAAACCGGGTGCGCCGCTTCAGAGAAACAAAATCGGCCAGCAGAATGGAATCTATGGAAAAGCGGTATCCTTTTTTCTTCTGAAAAACCCGTATGCCGCCGTCAAGGATTATATCAAGGGTTTCTTCTTCCATCATTAATACCCGGTTGCAGTCATTTATCTCCCTTTGTCGGCGCCAATTATACAGGACTGCGCCACGACTCAAAAGGAACAATTCAACGAACGAATTGCATTTCTCCTCGTTGGTGCGATTCGGGTTTCACTGCCGCCGCGACTTCCGACTGCGGTGTGATATCAGAATCGAAATGAAATTCCGCTTTAATCCAGTTTATGAGTAAAGATGCCGCTGCGCAATTTCGGTTCAAACCACGTCGACTTCGGAGGCATTATCGCTCCGGCATCGGCGACTTTGATGATTTGTTCCATGGTTGTCGGATAAACAGAAAAGGCCACGGCAAAACCGTCTTTATCGACCAGTTTTTCCAACTCATCCATTCCTCTGATACCGCCGATGAATTTGATGCGGTCGTCTACTCGCGGATCTTTAATGCCCAGAACGGGATAAAGCAGGCGGTCTTGTAAAATGGCCGCATCCAGACTGGCTACGGGATCGTTTGCGTCATACATTCCTTCTTTAATGGTGATCTTGTACCATTCCCCGCCTAAATACATTCCAAAATCATGCAGCTTTTGGGGCGCTCTGGCCGTGAAGTTTGTACTGACCGTAAAACTGGAACTGATTTTTTCGATAAACTGTTCCGGGGTCAAACCGTTTAAATCTTTAACGGCGCGGTTATAATCCATAACCTTAAGCTGAGTATGAGGGAAAAATACCGCCAGTACAGCTTCGTATTCATTCGAAGTATTTCCGGATTGATCATGAGCGCGTCTGGTTCTGGCAATGGTCGTGGCGGCGGCGGCGCGGTGATGTCCGTCGGCAATATAAAGAGCGTCGACCGCGGAAAACTCTTTCTTGATTTCCTCAATTTGTTTGGCGTCGGCTACAACCCAGACTGTATGCGAAACGCCGTCTTCAGCGGTGAAATCATATTCGGGAGTGCCGGCAGTTATTCCCGAGACTATTTTGTTCAAATTCTGCCGTTCCCGGTAACTGATAAATACCGGGCCTGTCTGTGCGTTGACTGTATCGACATGCCGGATGCGGTCTTCTTCCTTATCCTTTCTGGTTAACTCATGTTTTTTGATTTTTCCGGCATCATATTCGGCTGCGTTCATCAATCCGACTATGCCTGTCTGAATCTGAGAGCCCATTTTCTGCTTGTAAACATAAAAGCAGGGTGACTCATCCTGGATAAGTATTCCTTTGACCAGCATGTCAATGAAGTTGCGTTTGGCTGTCTGGTAAATAAGATTATCGTCGCTTTTCGTTCCGTTGGGCACGTCAATTTCTGATTTTTCAACATGCATGAAGCTCAGAGCATTGCCGGAAACGGCTTTTTGGGCTTCTTCTCTGGTCATCACATCGTAAGGGAGCGCCGCTACCTGAGAAACAAATTTCTGATGCGGCCGGACTGCTTTAAAAGGTAAAACCAACGCCATGATAAAAACTCCTTTGCTCAAATTTCTTGCGTAATTGATAACATACTGACATAATCTATACAATATAAAAATATGAAAAAGGCGGGGAGCCGGAAAAATGGGTAACACTCTTGTTTTTATTCATGGTTTGGAAAGCACAGGGCAGGGCACCAAGGGGAGATTTTTTGCTCAGCGTTTTCCGGAAATGATTATAGAAGATTATACGGGAGATTTTAAAACACGAATGAATAAGCTCAACAGTGTTCTTAATGGAAAGGATCATTTAATTTTAGTGGGATCCAGTTACGGAGGCCTGATGGCTGTGCAATTCGCGATGGTAAATGAAAATAGAGTGAAAAAAATGATTCTACTGGCCCCGGCTTTAAACCTCGAAGAATTCGAGGCGGATTCCAACCGGCAGTTAAAAATTCCCGTTGTTATTTATCACGGAGCCGACGATGATATTGTGAATCCTCCGGTTGTGAAAGACATTGCATTTAGATGCTTCAGCTCTCTGGAATATCATCTGGTAAAAGATGACCACGTCCTGCACAAAACTTTTCCTTTGCTCGATTGGAAGAATCTTCTTCTGATAGATTAACGATGTCACAAAGCACGCAATTTTCTCAAATCCCGCGTCGCCCCTGCCAACTATGTTGGCGGGATAGTTCGACTTTCAAATTTCACTATACTTCGTGAAATTTGAGTCTCACTACTTCGCTCCTGGGATATCCCTATCCGCAGTGGCGGAAGGGACAATTCAACTAACGCTTCAATCTTCGTCCCGACTTGTCGGGACTCGATCTTAGAGAGTCTCTTTACGACTAACGCTTCCTATAGTCAGCGAGTCTCTTTAAATTACCTTGACAATATTTTTTTGATATCTTAATCTTTTACAAATTTTACTGGATTATAATATTATGTTTTCTAAAAAAATTGTCATTCGCTATACTCCGGATTTTGTTCAACAACCGGTAATCTATCAGCTTGTTAAGCAGTATGATCTGGTGTTCAATATCTTAAAAGCGAGAATTTTCCCCCGCCGGGAAGGCATGATTGTTCTGGAATTAAGCGGTTCGAAGGAAAATTTCGATCACGGGATTCGTTTTCTGAAAGAAATGGGGTTCAAGGTTGAACCTCTGTCCAAGAGTGTAAGCCAGAATGCCGACAAATGCGTTCACTGCGGGGCCTGTACGGCTTTTTGTTCCACCGGAGCGCTGGCTTTTGAGAAGGATTCGCAAAAAGTTTTCTTTGATCCGGAAAAGTGCAATGGTTGTGAGCTTTGTGTTTCCGCCTGTCCTGTCCGTGCCATGGAAATCAATCTTTTATAACATTAATTTCCGTGATCTGATGTCCAAACGGATCACTTTTTCTCCATTTCTTTTTTGGAATTATCAAGCATCCGATTGACATCTCCCGGAGCAGCCTTGCTTTTCTTATACAGGTCTTTACTATCACTGAAAAAAGTTTTACTTTTTTCCTTAAATTCGTCGACGCTGGATTTTATAATTTGAACTGATTCGTCAACGACTCCTGTAGAGGTACCGGGGTCTTTTAAAGAGGAATAACCGAAAACGGCCAGTATAACGAACAACGCTATTAATGCCAATTTCACTGCGCTTTTGATGGCAAAATTCAGTATAAACAAGATAACGACAATAACGCCGACTATAAGTACTGCCGGATGCGCCGATATGTAACCTGTAATTGCGTCCATTATTAAATCTCCTTTGGAAGCAAATTTGACTTTCTTCTACCATGAAGCCGTTCAATTTAACAGTGAAAATATTAATGCATGAATATGGTATATGAAAAGAGCACTGTTCTTTATAAAGAACTTAGTTATTGATTTTATTTAAAAAATTTATCTGTTGCGCAACTTCGAATTTTCCCGTATTTTACATATATGTTAATGTAAAATTAAACGGTAACCGTAAAAAAAAGTAAATTTAGAATTTTATAAAAAGTTTATGGATAAAGACAGACTGAAAGTATTGCAGGATTTGCAGAAAAGACTCGCGTATAATTTCCGCGATAGCGATCTGCTCTCCACCGCGCTGACTCATCGATCTTATGTTAATGAAAATCAGCACTTGAGCCTTTCCGATAATGAAAGACTGGAGTTTTTAGGCGACAGTGTTCTGGGGGCTTGCGTGAGCGATCTGATCATTAAAAAATATGCCGCTTCTTCCGAGGGTGAGCTTACCAAAACGCGGTCGGCTTTAGTCGGTGAAAAAAATCTGGCTCAGCTCGCGCGTAATTTACGGATTGGTGATTGCCTGTTAATCGGCCGCGGCGAGGAAAATGCCGGAAGCCGCGACAAAGATTCTTTTTTAGCCAACGCTTTTGAGGCGGTGGTTGCCGCCGTATATCTTGATGCCGGTTTTAACAGTGTCAATGATGTTATAAATAAATTAATCGAACCGTTACTGGAAGGAAATAATCTGCCGTCCGACTATTTTGACTATAAAACTGCTTTACAGGAACTTTGTCAGAAAAGATATAAAACCACTCCAATATACATAGTTGTCGATTCCACCGGTCCGGAACACGCCAGAATTTTTGAAGTCAGGGTCGTTATCATAAACAAATTGACAGAGTACGGCAGCGGTAAAAGTAAGAAAGAGGCTGAAAAACAAGCCGCGCAAAAGGCTTGGGAAGCACTGCAAAATGAAGAAGACTGATCATGAATCCGAAACGAACAATCATCCCTTAATTATTCCCGTCTTCATCATGAACAGCGGTTGCCCGCACCGCTGCATCTTCTGCAATCAGAAAATTACCGCTGGAAATTTTCCTTCAAAAATTACAAAAGATTATTTTGATGCGGAAGTTAATTCCTACCTCGCATGGAACAAAGAGAAATCCAGAAAAGTGGAAATTGCCTTTTATGGCGGAAGTTTTACGGGAATTGAGCCTGCTTATCAGGAAGAGCTTCTTTTGCTGGCAAATTCTTTCATTAAAAAAAAACTGGTTCATTCCATCAGGATTTCGACAAGGCCGGATTACATTTTTGAAGATAACTTGCCGGTGCTGAAAAAATATAATGTTACTACAATAGAACTGGGCGCGGAGTCTTTTGTCGATGATGTGCTGCAATTTGCTCAAAGAGGCCATGATTCTGCATCGGTAGAGAAGGCAATAGCTATTTTGAAAGAACATGGGTTCCGAACCGGATTGCACCTCATGGCCGGTTTGCCCCGGGACTCCCGGGAAGGATTTATTTATTCTCTCCATAAAACAATCGAGCTTAGTCCCGATACGGTAAGAATTCATCCGGTGATTGTCTTCAAAGAGACCGCTCTTGCTGAAAAATTTAAGGAAGGAGCATACAAACCGCTGGAGCTTTCCGAAGCCGTTGAATTATGCGCCCTGGCCTGGGAAAAACTGTCCGCAGCAGGCATACGGGTAATCAGAATGGGTGTGCAGTCAACGCCGGAAATGCAGGAGGAAGGAGCGATACTGGCCGGGCCGGTTCATCCGTCATTCGGCAGCCTTGTCCTGTCCTCCGTTTTTTATCATCGCACTATCAGATTTCTGGAAGAGGTGGCCGGTGATGCGCAAGAGCTGCATTTTAAATTATCGGAACGTGATATTTCCGGTTTCCGCGGATTGAATAATCAAAATATAAAAGCGATAAAAAAACTTTACCCGCAGGCAAATTTAATTGTAGAATCAACTTCCGGTCAGCCGCGTGGTGAAATTTATCTGACGACGAGGTCGGAAAAATCTTTTAATCTGAAGATTCCGGGAATTATATAATCTAGAGGAGAATGAAATTGTTTAAATCAGGATTCATCGGCATTATCGGCCGTCCGAACGCGGGAAAGTCGACGTTATTCAATGCCATTATCGGCGATAAAATATCCATCATCACCGACAAACCGCAAACGACAAGAAATAAAATAACCGGCATCAAAAATTACCCTGATGCCCAGCTGATTTTTCTGGACACGCCCGGAATGCACAAACCGAAAACACCCCTGAACCGCGCCATGGTGCAGACAACAAGAGAAACGATCGGTAGCGTCGACGTTTTGCTGATGCTTATCGAAGCCAATTCCGATGTTCATCCCCATGATCTTTTTTTAATCGAATCACTGGTGCAGGTCCAGGTGCCGGTGATTCTGGTGATCAATAAAATCGATCTTATCGAAAAAAAATATCTTCTGCCTTTGATTGATAAATTCCGCACGCTTTATCATTTCGAGGAAATCTTTCCCATTTCGGCTTTAAAGGGCGACGGCATCGATGATTTACTCGACGCCGTGAAAGGAATCTTGCCGGAAGGTCCTAAATATTATCCCGATGATATTCAGACTGATTCGACCGAAAGATTCATTGCCGCCGAATTCATTCGCGAGCAAATAACGCTTCTGACCAGGCAGGAAGTCCCTTATTCGACCGCCGTGGAAATTGATTTGTTCAAAGAAGACGAAACGAAAAATCTTATCCGTATCACCGCAACAATCAATGTGGAAAAAGATTCACAAAAGGCGATCATGATCGGCAAGAAAGGCGCCATGCTTAAAAACATCGGTACTCAGGCCAGAATGGAAATGGAAAAACTCTTTGGCGCCAAAGTTTATCTGGAATTGTTTGTCAGGGTTAAAAAGGACTGGACCACTTCCGATAGAATGCTTCAGGAATTCGGTTTGTTAAAACATTGAGGATTACATGAAAGAAAAACCTGTCATCGCCATTGTCGGCCGTCCCAATGTCGGCAAATCAACACTTTTCAACAGAATCGCGGGAAAACAAAAAGCCATCGTCATTGACGAACCAGGCGCCACCCGCGACCGCAACTATATGGACTGTGTTTTTCAGGATAAAGTTTTTACGTTGATCGATACGGGGGGATTCGAGCCGGCCTCGGAAGAAAGAATTCTGGTGCAGATGCGTGAGCAGAGCAATCTGGCCATTGAAGAGGCGGATGTCATTATCTTCTTAATGGATGGGAAAGATGGCCTCACGCCTTCCGATATGGAAATCGCCAGACAATTAAGAGGCCGGGGCAAAAAAGTTTTCTATGTTGCCAATAAAGTTGACGGCGACCGTCACACGGAAATGCTTACCGATTTTTACCGTCTGGGCATTGATGAAATCCATTCGATTTCCGCTCAGCACGGTCCGGGCGTTGATGAATTACTGGCTGTTATCGTTCAGGATTTCCCCTCAGCGGCAGACGACAAAGACGAACAGGATACCCAAATAAAAATTGCCATAGTCGGCAAACCCAATGTAGGTAAGTCATCGCTCGTCAACCGCATCCTGGGCAAGGAAAGAAGCATTGCCAATCCTATGCCCGGCACAACCCGCGATGCCATTGATATGCCCGTCAAGGTTCACGGCAAAAATTATCTGCTGATTGATACGGCGGGAATCCGCAGAAAAAGCAAAATCAGTCAGACTCTGGAAAAATACAGCGTTATTCAGGCCCTCAAATCAATCAATCGCTGTGATATCGCCCTTGTTTTGATTGATGCCGAAGAGGGTCTGACCGATCAGGATACAAAGATCATCGGGCTGGCCTATGAGCGCGGCAAAGCCTGCATCATCGTGGTCAATAAATGGGATAAGATGGAAAAAGATAATTCCACGGTGGGTAAATTTGTCGAGGATATCAAGGATAAAATCAAGTTCATGGATTTTGCGCCGATTATTTTTATCTCGGCAGTTACGGGACAACGCGCACCGAAAATATTTGATCTGATCGATAAAGTCTATGAACAATACACAAAGAGAATCGGCACATCCCCGTTAAATGATCTGGTGGAAAAATCCGTACGGAAAAACCCTCTGCCTCGTTATCAGAACAAACAAATGCATATTTCCTACGCGACCCAGACGGATATCAAGCCGCCCACCTTCATCTTTTTTGTCAGTAACAACAAAGGAATTCATTTCTCTTACGAACGCTACCTGATGAATCAAATCCGCGAAACTTTCGGTTTTGACAGCGTGCCGCTGAAACTGGTTTTCAGGAAAAAGCGTTGACCGTCACGGTTCTCTTAAAACATTGCTGATAAGGCAATTTAAGAATTTCTGTGTTTTTTGAAGAAAATTGCTGTTATTTAAAAGATTATTTTTATTGAATATTACGATAAAATCCCCCTTTCGAGGGATTGATAAATTCCGTATTAATAGTAATACTAATCAAGTTTTATTCTTCTTGTCTCATACAATTGATTAAGATTTTTAATTTATCATTCATTGTTCGCTAAGAGTGTTTTAGACGCAAAATAAAAAGGCTGTTTGGTTTCCCGGTGTTAAATAAGGTTAAGTCCCGCGGGAAGCTCTTTCTTTTGAAGGGGAAGAAAGAGAAGCGCTCCTCCTGTTTAATAAATAGTAAAGAAGCTTTATTCCCGCGGGACCTTGTAAATTGATGAAAATAAAATCCATTGTTGACGATCTGTAATTCAAAATCCACAGCTCAGGGTAATGTGTCGTTATGTACGAAAGAAGAAAAGATGAGCGACTGAAAGATTTTAATGAGATCACGGTACACGTTATCTCCGGAGCGGAGAATCTTCCTAAAGGAAAAGTATCCTATAATTACTACGAAAATATTTCTGCGTCCGGCGCTAAAATACGAGGCGATATTTTTTTGCCGGTTGATACCCTTCTTAAAATAGATTTTGCATTGAAGATCCTGAACAAACAGGTAACTGTGATCGGAAAAGTAAAATGGATCAGGATCGTCATCGAAAATAGTTGGTATGAGGCGGATGTGGAATTCGTCGACACACCTTATGAAACGATCGAAACGATTAAAAATTATATTTCATTAAAGCAGAAGCATATAGATCTCAATCCCTTTAACCGGTGGTTTGGTAGTACCGGGAAAATCAACAAACCATGAGCTTGCTCTGTTTGCCGAAGGGAAACTTGATGAAGCTATTCAAATAACTCCGGACTTCCTGCCATACGACAACAGAACTGCTGCTTACGTTAAAAAAGGCCGGTATCAACACGCCATCGAGGATTTCAGCAAGGCAATAGAAAGACAGGCTGCTATGAAGCGCAAACAGCTTGCGCATTGGGAAATTGCAAAACAATAGAGCTTGTTAACAACAAGAGACTCTGTCGTTAATATTTCAACTCCGATTTTTTCAAGTAGTAATCATTATTTCTGGTTTATCGATAGGTAATTAATTATTGTCCTCCTTTAATTATTACTCTTGAGGTTTTTAGATAAATTTGTCATATAACCTCAACTTTTACCCTTTTGATTTTCAAAGGATAAGGAGGCGGCTCCGCAAGCGTATAACCTAACGGCCACATGTATGATAATACGTTGAGGAAGCCGACGACCAAGGCCTGCACCGGGGCAGGCTGTGCCAACAAAGTCAGCCGAAGAAAGCAAAAGGGTATCATGGAGGATTTGCTTTATTGATTTACTTTCGCAACGTCAGTCTGTCTTTTTTAGATAAAAAGCTGTTCGACAATATCAACTGGACAATTCATCCCCGAAGCCGTATCGGCCTGGTGGGTGAAAACGGCACCGGCAAAACAACGCTTTTCCGGGCGATATTGGAGCAGGTTCATCTGGATTCCGGCATGATAGAGATTCCCGGCCGAAAGCAGAAAGTGTTCGGCTATCTGCCGCAGGATCTGGTGGAGCTTGAACCTGTTGCCCTGATTGATTTTCTTAAGCAAAAAAGCGGAATTGCCGCCATCGAAGAATCCATCAGGGATCTGGAACATCAACTGTCCCTGGTAAAGCAAAATACCTCTGAATACAGTGAGATTTCGCAAAAATATTCCGATGCGCTGTCTCATTTCAGCGCCATGGACGGCTATGCCTTTGAAGCCCGGGCCAAACAGGTGCTGAAAGGTTTCGGTTTTAAGGAAAACGATTTCACTCAAAACTGCGATTTATTTTCCGGCGGCTGGAAGATGCGCATTCTGCTGACATCCATTCTTCTGGCCAAGCCGGATATCATGCTCTTGGACGAACCGACCAATCATCTGGATACGGAAAGCATGGAATGGCTGGAATCTTACCTGAAGGATTATCCGGGAACAATTATCGTTATTTCTCATGACCATTTCTTTCTTGATAAAATAGCCCTGCAGATTGCCGAGCTTTCGTCATGCAATATTTATCTTTACAAAGGAAACTACTCTTACTATCTGATTGAAAAAGAAAAACGGCACGCCGCTTTGAGAAAAGAAATGGAAATGCAAAAAGCGCAAATTAAGAAAATCGAAGAATTTGTGGAGCGGTTCCGTTACAAGGCGACAAAAGCGGCTCAGGTACAAAGCCGCCTGAAAATGCTGGAAAAATTTTCCGCGGTGACGCTGGAGAGGAAAACAAAAAGTGTGACGATGAAGTTTCCCGAAGGGAAGAAAAGCGTCCGGGACGTGGTCAAGGCAACCGATGTGGGACACCGCTACGGCAGTCTGAATGTTTTCAGCAATTTAAACTTTACCTTATTTCGCGGCGACAAAGTTGCTTTTGTCGGCGTGAACGGTTCCGGTAAATCGACATTATCCCGTCTGCTGAGCCTTTCCGAACAGCCGTCTCAGGGTTCGGTAAAATACGGGGACGGGGTCAACATGGCATTTTTCTCTCAAGAGAGTTCCCGGAATCTGAATTATCAAAATACAATCTGGGAGGAAATAAATTCCGTTCCGGCAAATGCTTCCGATCAGGAAAAGCGTAATCTTCTGGGAGCTTTTTTATTTTCCGGAGATGATATTTTTAAATCGATTTCCGTGCTCTCCGGCGGAGAAAAATCGCGCCTTGCTTTATTGAAAATAATGCTTCTGGATACGAACTTTCTGATTCTGGATGAGCCGACCAATCACCTCGATATCAAGACCAAGGATATTTTCCAAAACGCGCTGATCAACTATCACGGAACCGTGGCCATCGTTTCGCATGACCGTTATTTCCTGGATCATCTGGTCAATAAAGTATTTGAGCTGAGGGACGGAGCCATCAATTACTATAACGGAAATTATTCTTATTTTATCGAGAAACGCGGCCAGACAGTGACATCAACCGGAAGTGAAAACACGGCGCAGACAGCGCCAAAGAGTCAGGCCTATAAAACAAAAGAGAAGAAACGTCTGGAAGCGGAAGAACGAAACAAAACTTATAAAGTCAGAGCTGCCCTGGAAAAAGAACTATCCGCGCTGGAAAAAAATATCGCTTCCCTGGAAGCGAAAAAATCCGACTATGAGACGGAGCTCTGTGATCCTGAATCGCACAAGGATCCGGCTAAAATTAAGAAAATCAACCTGGAATTAAAAACAATCGACGGGGACCTGGAAAAATCCTATAATACATGGACTGAACTTAATTCGGAAATGGAACGGATATACCAAAATAATTCCTGAAAGGTTAGCCGCCGTCCAGGGAGGTTTTTTCTACGTTCTGGTACCAGGAAGCCGGATCGGTCAGAAATTCTTCGGTATCGCGCAGAGAAAGAAAATGCTGTCGTTCAATACTGGCAAGTAAATTAAAAAAAGCTTTTTCCTTGGGATCGGTGCTTCCTTCTTCCAGCTTGGTATAAAGCGCCATCCCCCGCGCTTCAAAATCGATTGCAGTACGCACCGCTTTCAAATCGTCTTCGTTGCCTTTGATGCGAGCGGCTTTTTTCTCCGACATCGACTTTAAAATGGTGCCGGACAATGACTTTCTCAGTTTCAAGGGAATTGTTGCGGGCCACTTTTCTCTTTCTTCCCATTTGTCATAAAGCCTTTGCAGCATTTCGAAATGTTCTTTTTCTTCGTCGGCTATCTGCTTGAACATATTTTTCCCGGCCAGATTTTTTGTCCGGCGGGCGTTAGCCAGATAAAATTCTCTTTCTTTCTGCTCGTTTTCCAAAGCGAATTTTAAAGCGCTCATCCTTTTATTCATCTTGATACCTCCCTTGGCGGATGCTCAAGTAAATAGTTTTGTGGACTTAATTATAAGAGATATTGATATTTAGGGCAACACGTTTTATCATCAATATAATTGTCGGATTAGCGTGTTCCGGCCTTTAATGCTGCCGGATTTTCTGCACACTGCACATATATTCCGCAATGTTGTTGCAGAGGTCGGAAATCCGTTCCAGATGAAGAAGCACTTCCACAAAGATCGGTCCCGCCTGGGGATCACAAAGACGTTTATGGAATCTTTCCAGATGATTGTCCCGTGATTCTTTAACCTTAATATCCACCTGTTCTTCCCGGCTGATAATATCCATATTTTTTTTGGCAGTGGGTTCATCAATCATTGAAAAAGCATCGGAGAAATTGTCACTGACCAACTTTATGATCTCACTCAATTCATTTTCTCCACAGTTGCTGAATTCGATTTTTTCCCGGGCTTTTTGAGCGGCCAGCCTGTTGATCGCTGAAACATGAATGCCGATACTTTCGATGTCATTGGTCATAGCCGTGTAAGCGAATATTTTTTCCGAAAGTATTTCCGATAATTTCTGTGAAGATACGCGCCAGAGATATTTGACGATTTGCTTGCGGATGTTCTTCACGACCATGGCTATGTACATGAGAGATTTTCCTTCCGATTCCTTATAGCGGGCAGTCATTCTGATACTTTTTAGATACATTTGCAGCACCAGATTGGTTTGCCGTTTGAGTTCCTTATGAACATTATCCAGTGCTTTTTGCGGATTAAAAATATCTTTACTGTCGAGATACTCCGGCCAGACGGGAAGGATTTCATCTTCGCCCGGGATTAATTTTTTCATCATCGCGGCGAAAGGAGTCAGCAGAAAAATAAAGGTTACGACAATAACAAGATTCATCAGAAAATGGGCGAAAGCGATCTGCTGCGCGGTGCTGGCAGATATGATTTTTAAGACGGAAATGAAATAGGGCAGAAAAATAAAACACAGACCGATGCCCGCACATTTAAATATCAGGTGGGAAAAAGCGGTTCTCTTTCCGCTTTTTGTGGCCACTGCTCCGGCCAGTAAAGCCGTGATGGTCGTTCCGATGTTCGCGCCCATGACGACCGCGACCGCATTTTCCAGCGATATTAAATCCTGCTGGGCCAGAAGCACCATGATACTTATCGGAATTGCGGAAGCATGAACAATCCCGGTAACGACAATGCCGAGGCCTATTCCGATAAGAGGATTCTGCGTCTGTGTAAACATCTCTATTAGTGCGGGCGATTTTTTAAGCGGTTCAACGGCATTGCTTAAGATTTCCAGTCCGAAAAACATCAGGCCGAAATAAAAAATCATTTCTCCGATGGTCTGCCATTTCTCCCGGCCGGTTAACCACAAAAGACCGCCGATGGAAATAATCAATGGAGAGATTTCCGTGAAACGCCAGATAACGAATTGTACGGTCAGGGTTGTTCCGATATCGGCGCCCAGGATAATGGCCAGAGAATTGGAAAAGCTGATTAAGCCGGCGCTGACCAGTCCGATGGTCAGCGCCGTGGAAGCCGAAGAACTTTGAAAAATGATGGTTGAAAAAATTCCGGTAAGAAGGCCGTAAAGAGGCCGTCCGACCGCGTATTTAATGTATTCTTTGATGCGGACATCAATCAATTTCCTTACGGCGGAGGAGAGATTGATCATGCCGATCAGAAATAAAATGACGCCGCTGATAACAATGAGAATTTCTTTAATTGCCAAATTTTACCCTTGACGTTTTATTTTTTATTGCCGTTTATCAATCCACTTTTTTGAACATCTTTCCCTTGGCGCCGCAGACCGGACAGGTTTCGGGAGCTTCTTTCTCCGAAGTATAGCCGCAGACCGGACAGACGTAATAGCTGTATGCATCTGTCGCTTTATCCAGATTGTTCAACATTTCCTGATAGAGCCCCGCGTGAATTTTTTCCACTTCATTGGCGAAATGGAAAGTTCTTTCCGCCTCTTTATTGCCTTCCGCCTTGGCCGCTTCAATCATTGCCGGGTACATGCTTTTGAATTCGTGAGTTTCTCCTGCCACCGCTTCCTGCAGGTTTTCCCTGGTGGATTTGATGCCTTTTAATGCCCGCAGGTGAGCATGGGCATGAACGGTTTCCGCTTCCGCAGCCGCCCGGAATAATCTGGCCGCCTGCGCGAAACCCTCCTGATCGGCTTTTGCGGCAAAGGCCAGATATTTACGATTGGCCTGTGATTCTCCGGCAAAAGCTTCTTTTAAATTATCTTCGGACTTGGACATAAAATCCTCCTTTGATTTTATTTGTTATAAATTGAAAGAAATCGTTTGTTTCCAGATTACCAAATTATTCAAAATGCCTCAAGCAAGATACTTTCAAAAATACCTTTATTTCTGTAATTTCATATTAAAAGTTGAAATTTCCCCCGTATCCTGAGCCATTAATTGCAGGCGCAATACTTTTGCTGTTTTGGCTTCTCCCGGATAGAAAATAAAACCATAAGCCAGTTCGCCCGGTTTTATCGCCCGGTATTGCAGAGATCGTGACTGCAAATCCTGCTTGATCTTTAATTGCACGTCTTCGTAATGTTCTTCGAAACCATAAGCACCACCGGAGACCAGTCCTGCGGCGCCGCCGATGGCCGCTCCCTTGCCCATCGCTTCACCGACATTTGTTCCCGTGACAATGCCGATGGCCGCTCCGATCACGGCTCCGGCGCTTCCCAGCAGGAGGCCGTTTTTTGCGGCTTCAGGGAAAACTTTCCCCAACTCGGTTGCTTTGGATATGCGATTATAAGCCAGACTTTGATCGAGAATGGGCCAGACGTTGCTTTCTTCGTCGATTAAAAATGTTTGATCGGGAATAATGATTAAAGGATGATTCCCTTTATTATCAAAAACAATCTGCACGGGAAGAATTCCGGCCCCCCGGATGTCGAAACCGAAGGCTTTCCTGGCTTCATTTACTTTGGTAAAGCTTCTTGCCGCGATCACTGCTTTGTTGAAAAAGACGGCATTATGGGTGTTTTCCGGTAGTTTAAAAGGGACGATCTGCCTTTCATAGGTAGCACAACCCGGGCAAACAATCAGATAAACAAAAACGAGAACGGTTAAAAGAGACTTCTTGCCGGTCGCCATAAAATACCTCCTGGCTTAAATGGTTACCGTAATATACTGACAAATTTGCGCTAAAACCACAAGTGCATAATTAAAAATATATAGACAGGATCTCTGTAATGACATATTTTATAAAACATATTATTTATTTGCCGAAAAAGATTAATAAAAAAATAAAAGTGGATTGAAATGCCGATAATGAAACTGCTGAACAACCGCAATTTTATTTTTTTTCTGGCAATGACACTGGGTCTTCTTCTGCCGCAGCCGGCGCAGTGGACTCAGGTCCTGATGATACCCGCTCTTGCGCTGGTGATGACGCTGGCGACGATCAATGTTCCCAACGACTATTTCCTGAAACCTCGTGCGGTGATCAAGCCTTCGCTTGCCGGAATCATGATGACCTATATAATTCTGGGCAGCGTTATTTTGCTCTTGTCGGCCCTGGTGCTCAACGAGCAGAATCTGTGGATTGGCTTTGTTCTTATTGCCGCAGTGCCCCCGGCAGTGGCGGTCATTCCTTTCACGGCCATTCTCAAAGGGAATGTTTCCTACACACTGTCGGGTACCGTGGCTTCGTATCTTGCCGCTTTGCTGATTATGCCTCTCGTGTTCTGGCTGTTCATCGGCGCAAATTTAAATGATCCCTATAAACTGGCCGGTATAATAATATTATTAATCGTATTGCCGTTGGTTTTGTCCAGGCTGATACTGTATTTTAACTGGCAGGAGCGTCTGGCGCCGGTGCGGGGATTTCTGACCGACTGGGGATTCTTCATCGTTCTGTATTCCATGATCGGAATCAACCGGGATTTGATTTTCAGCAGGCCGCTTTCGCTTATCCCGGTGGCGGGGATTGCGTTTGCCACGACGTTTATGTTGGGATGGGTCATTCAAAAGATATGTGTAATTTTAAAAGTGGGTAGAGAAAATATTGTCAGTCTGGTACTTCAGGGAACTCTAAAAAATCAGGGGATAGCCGGTGGTCTGGCCATTGCTTTGTTTGAAAGAGAAGCCGCTTTACCTTCGGCGGTCTACAGCATTTTTATGATTTTATATATTATCTGGCTGGATTGGCGGAAAAGTAAGACGTGAATAGTGAAGGAGAAAATAGTTTTAAGATGATCCCGCCTTTCAGTTGATACTGTCCAATGGGTTTATATCCCAATCGGATGAAAAGAAGACCAGGCAAAACCGGGAAGCTTTCGGATATAATTCCGATTACGCTTATTTAATAATATTATGAACCGTATTGTTCTGTAATCCAGGCCTGATATGCGCCGGTTTTAATATTTTCCACCCATTTCTTCTGATTTAAATACCACTCAACCGTTTTGCGCAAACCGGATTTAAAAGATTCCCGCGGAGACCATCCCAATTCTTTATTCAGCTTGGTAAAGTCGATCGCGTAGCGGCGGTCGTGGCCGGGGCGGTCCTTGACGAACGTAATCAGGCCGCGTCTGGGTTTTCCGTCTTTGGCCGGTTGTATTTCGTCGAGAATGTCGCAGATCATCTGCACGATGATGATATTTTCCATTTCCGCTTTACCGCCGACATTGTAGGTTTCTCCGGATTTTCCCGATGTCATGATCGTCCAGATGGCTTCGCAATGATCTTCCACATAAAGCCAGTCACGGACGTTCTTTCCATCGCCGTAAACCGGAAGCTGTTTCCCTTCCAGAGCGTTGAGAACAATCAGCGGAATGAGTTTTTCCGGAAACTGATAAGGGCCGTAATTATTGGAGCAGTTGGAAATCGTCGCGGGCAGCCCGAATGTTTTATAATAAGCGCGCACCAGATGGTCGGAAGCGGCCTTGGATGCCGAATAGGGACTATTGGGATGATAGGGTGTGTCTTCGCGGAAAAGGCCATCGGCTCCGAGACTGCCGTATACTTCGTCGGTACTGACATGGTGAAAGATTTTGAATTTATCGCCGCGGGCTTTGGCACACTCCAGAAGATTAAAAGTTCCGACGATGTTGGTCTGAATAAAATCACCGGGGGTTTTTATGGAGCGGTCAACGTGTGATTCGGCGGCAAAGTGGCAAACGGCATCGATGTCATACCGTGAAAAAACGTCTTCCAGTCCGGCGGCATCGCAAATATCCACCTTTTGAAAAATGTATCGCGAGGGGAAAGCAGCGGCGATGTCGGACAGATTTTCCGGATTTCCCGCGTAGGTTAATTTATCGACATTGATTATTCTGCCGGAGAAATCGTTGTTTTTGATTAAACAGCGGATGAAATTGCTGCCGATAAATCCGCAGCCGCCTGTGACCAGCAAGTTTCTGAATGGAGATTTATGCTCTTTGTTTGTTTTCATTTTTATCAGCGCCCGTTGATGTGGATTTATGATTTTATTTCAAGAATCCCTGAATAATTCTGTTAACCGCCTGATCGTAGGTAAGTCCCAGGCTCATGAGCTTGGTCAATTGATCGTTGGCTATTTTTCCGATGGAGGCTTCGTGGGTCAGCTCGGCGTCGGGATGCAGAGCCTTGAGGGCGGGCATGGTTTCGTTGGTGCCGTTATCCATGATAATGGCGTCGCATTCGATATGGCCGAAACATTTGCTCCTGGCTTCCATGTTGGCATGAAAGATTTGCTTGGAGTTGCCTTTCATCACCGAGCGTGAAATCATATTGGCTCTGCTGTTGGAACCCTGTAAAATGATATTATTTGTCGATACCGCCGATTGTTCGCCGTCGGTCAAAACTCTTTCCGTAATGAGCAAAAGACTTCCGGGACCGAGCGTCGCTTCATTTAATCTGTCGGCTTCATCAACGCCGCCGATTTGAGTCAGCTCCATTTCCGCCGTTGCTCCTTCATCCAGAAATACTTTTGTTGTCGGATTCAGCGTACGGCGGCCGCTGCCTTCTCCCATAGCGAAATGCTTTTCCACGTAAGTCACCTTCGCTTTTCTACCGACCTGAAAATCGTGAATACCCGCGTGGCCCTCGGATTCCGACGAACCGCAATGAATGCCGCATCCGGCAACGATGGTTACCTCCGCGCCTTCACCGATGATAAAAGAATTGTAAACAACATCGAACAGGCCGGCCTGGCTTAAAATAACGGGGATATGCACGGATTCGTTTTTTGTGCCGGGTTTGATTTTGACAATGATACCCGTTCCGTCGGCATTGGTTTCAATATCAATATTGGCCGATACCTGCCTTTTTAAGAGTTTTCCGTTTTTTCTGATGTTATAGGCTCCCTTGGGTAATTCTTCCAGATCGGCAACCGTTTTCAATAATTTTTTATCTAAGACATCTAGCATCTTGATCACCCTCGCATTTGTAATGATAAGCGCAAATACTCAAATCGGTTAGCAGCGGCAGAGCTTTTTTCAGATCTCCGGTATAAACAATCCGTCCCTTGTCGATAATGATGATGACATCGGCCACATCCAGGAATGCTCTGTTATGACTGACCACAATCGATGTCGTTTTCGGGGTGAGTTCCTTTTTCAGAAGACTGACCATCGGACCGATTGTCCATAAATCGATACCCGTATCCGGTTCATCGTAAATAGCAAGTTTCGGATTGGAAGCGATTGTCGTTGCCAGTTCTATTTTCTTAATTTCTCCGCCGGAAAGTCTGGCGTCAACTTCTTTATCGAGAAAGGAGAGCGGACAGATGCCTACCCGACCCACCATTTCCAGGAATTTTTTCTCGTTGTCAATTCCGGTGGCCATGGAGAGCAAATCACGGAAAGTGATTCCTTTGAAACGCGCGGGCTGCTGAAAACTGTAAGCGATGCCCAATTTGGCGCGTTCAGTAATGGAGAGATTGGAAATATCCTTGCCCTCAAAAATAATGGAGCCGCTTGAAATCGGATTAATACCCATAATCAGTTTCGCCAGGGATGTTTTCCCGCTGCCGTTCGGACCGGTGATGACGTAAAATTTTCCTTTCTCAAAAGTGAAATCCATACCGTCAATGATATTACGCAAAGCACCGTTTTCGTCATCACTAACGGGTGCGGTAAAATATAATTTTTTTAATTCCAGCATTTTTTTAATCCGCCCTTATTAAAATATAGTGAAAAAAGTTTGATAAGCAATAAGCCTCTAAAAAAGTTAATATTTGCGGGGCTATATAGGCACAATTTTATTCAAAAATCAACGACGAAAGATTGCGGGACGGCTGTTGGAACGGAAAAGATTCAACGGGGTGTTACTCATAAACGGTAGATATAAAGCAAATGGCGGCAACCGTCTTAATAAAACAGTTGCCGCCAATTGTTCTTTTTCGGGAAACGGCGATCATCTTTCATTGATACTGAGATCAATGATACCATATTCGATTACGGAGAAAACACCACTTACTTTCGCAGAAGCCGATCTCTTTAAAAGAGATACCGTCGAGTCCCTTTGAAACCTGCTAACTCAAACAGCTAAATTTTTTTATTTCTTCTTTGCTGCTTTTTTCGCAACTTTTTTTACAACTTTCTTTGCTGCTTTTTTCTTGGGAGCCGCTTTTTTTACAACTTTCTTTGCCACTTTTTTCTTTGCTGCTTTCTTTGCTGTTGCCATCAGGTGAAGCCTCCTTTATAAAAATTGTTGGAATAAAAATACTACCAGTTCCTTCTTGATGTTGAATTTTACTTTATTTTTTTTATCACGTCAACAAAAACTATGAAAAAAATTAATTTTTTTTGTCTTGGCGCTTTGATGTAAAATATTTTTAAATTTATTACGTGATGTAAAACAGAGCGACGAAAAAAATATCTTTATGATGAAAACGCTGTAATCAGCGCCGGTACTGCGTTTCCCGATGATTGTGCGGAGAGATATGATTTGATAATCAGCATGAATATTCGCGATGATCATCAGCGCTTCGGTGTTTTGAATTTTTTTTAATTTACGGAGAAAAAAATAAAAAATGATGAAAAATCATTTAAAAAAATATTTTTTGAAATAAAAAACATGTCAGTTTGATGTTGCCGAAATTATAAATACGTTCTGGCGCCCATATATTGATTGGTAAAATAATCGGACGAAAGATTATCAATGCGGATTTTTTTTCCTTCCGATGACGCGTGAATGAATTTGTCGTCGCCGATGTAAATTCCGACATGCGAAACATGATTGTTTCCCTTTGCGGCGAAGAACACCAGATCGCCTTTCTGCAAATCATTTTTGTTGACGAAATCTCCGGCGTCAAATTGTTTTCTTGAGTTGCGGGGCAGATTAAGCCCGTTTAACTGATAAACGGTCATGGTCAATCCGCTGCAATCGAATCCGTCATCCGGAGAAACGCCTCCCCAGAGATAAGGAACGCCGAGGAAATCTTTTGCTGTTTTTACCAGAGATTCCCGCAGATAATCACTACCCAGTTGCTTTTGCTTGGAGACGGAATAATCTTCAGGCCGGACAATATAAAAATCTTCGATAATTTTTGCCTCTTTCAGGCTCTGAGCTCTTTGTTTAGCCAGTTCCTTGGTCGTAAAATTGCCGAAGCGGACTTTGAAGAGTTTATCGGAGGCCAGGAAATAGGTGGCGTCGAGGCCGTGATTGATTTTTAACCTTTCCGTCAAACGCACCGCGTTTTCCACTTTTCTAAACGCGCCGGCCTGAATCGTGTATCCCATCAGCTCCAACGCCGGCTTTTGGCGAAACGGCTGGGACACGGATTCTGACGACGGCATTTGCCGTACGGGGGGATATTTCGATGGCGGAACCCAGCGCGATGTCCGGCGGGAATGAGAGCATGATGCAAGAAGCACGAGAATCAAACCCAAACAAATTATCAGACGGTATTTTCTCATTGTAGTATTTTCCAGTGAGCGCGGACAAAATTCCGGGCTTCGTCCGGCGTTTTAATTCTTCCCTCCAATTGTTCTTCTTCCAGAGCCGATAAAATTTCTCCGATCATTTTTCCGGCAGCAAATCCCATATTGATCAGATCGTTTCCGTTCAATAAGCGCGACGGATTCAGATCTTCCTGATCAAGACTCTGAAGCTGTTTGCAACAAAATTCATAATTATCCAGCATGCCGTGACTGGCCAGACAATCAAGGCGATGCAATTCCAGATGCAAATCAAAATCCGGTATACGCAGAAATCTTTTGAGCCGCCCCGGACGCATTTTCTGAACATTCATGAAAACCATGTGCTGACGAATCAAATTTAGAACCGTTTCCCTCTGCGCGCGGGAGAACCGCAGCCTTTGCATGATGTCATCAGCGATTTCCTCTCCCTTTTGAACGTGTCCGTAGAAATGTACGCCTTTTTCGTCAACAGTACGGGTGAGCGCTTTACCGACGTCATGCAGAAGAACTCCCCACGCCAGGCAAATATTATTTTCTGTTTCTCCGCTTGCGGGAAGCAATTCCAGCATATTTAAAGTGTGCTGCCAGACATCGCCTTCGGGGTGAAAAAGCGGCGGCTGCTCGACGCCTTTCAGTTTATTCACTTCGGGCAGGATTTCTTTCAGCATATCGGTTTGAAGCAATAACTCAAAACCGGTTCGGGAGCCGCCGCGGGTAAGAATTTTATTCAGTTCGTCCCGGACCCGTTCGGCGCTGATTTGATTTATTTTCGCCGCGTTTCTTTCAATGGCTTCCTTTGTCGGTGGTTCTATGGCGAACCCCAGATTGGCGGCGAAACGCACGGCTCTTAACATTCTCAGATAATCTTCATTAAAACGATTGTCGGGATCGCCGATGGTGCGGATTATTTTTTTCTCGATATCGGAACGACCGTTGACATAATCGATTATTCCATTCGTGTCCGGGTCCATTAAAAGGCCGTTGATGGTGAAGTCGCGCCGGAACACATCTTCTTTGGCGGACGAAAAACGCACTTGAGAAGGATGCCGGCCGTCTTCATAGACATCGTCGCTGCGGAATGTGGCAACTTCGTAGGGATGATTTTCAACGATAACGGCAATGACACCGAATTTCGCGCCGATCGAAACGGTATTGGAGAAAAGCTCCGTCACCTGTTCCGGGCGGGCCGACGTAACGATATCGTAATCGCTGGAAGCGTTTCCAAGAATGAAATCCCGCACGCAACCTCCGACGAAATAGGCTTCGTATCCCGATTGCTTCAGCCGGCGGACAATTTCTTCGGCATGATGGAGTTTGTTGTTCCCCGTATTTCCCCGCTTCCCGGACAAGTATTTTCACCTCTTCGTCATTTTGTCATGTCGAGCGTAGCGAGACATCTTATTGCTTAAGATTTCTCAAATACCGTCGAAATGACATTTTATTTATTGCGAAAGCCGACAATAGATGTCTGTAATTATTAAAAGATGTTGCTTATATTCCCTGATTTTGTAAATCTTTTAATGTTATTTGTAAAGTGATAAGTGGTGAATGTCCGGCTGACATTATGGGGAGTCTTAATGGTTGTTAAGAAAAGGCAGGGTCTGCTGTACGAGTTTACTCAATCGGTAACTTGGGGGAGCTGATCAAAAGGTATTTCATCGTTTATTCCGCCGTGTCTCTGAGATGATTATACTCAAAAAGAACAGTCGCCATAAGGACCATCATCATATACACAACTTGACCGTATTATGGCGACGCTCATGAGCTTCGGCTTATTTCCCGTGTTTTTTCTTTCCCAGTTTAATCGCGCAGAGTTCGCCGCACATGGTGCAGCCCTCATCTTTGGCGCTTTTGCTTTTTTCCAGAAGAGCAACGGTTTTTTGCGGATCGATGGATAAATCCACCTGTCCCTGCCAGTCGAAATTATTGCGGCACTGCGCCATCTTTCTGTCTTTGGCGCGGGCGCCTTTTATGCCCTTGGCGATGTCGGCAATGTGCGCGGCGATGCGCGCCGCGATAACGCCGTCGCGGACATCGTCCAGTGTCGGCAGGCGCAGGTGTTCCGCGGGGGTGACGTAACAGAGAAAATCCGCTCCGGCGGCTCCGGCAATGGCTCCGCCGATGGCGGACGTGATGTGGTCATATCCCGGTGCGATATCGGTGGGCAATGGCCCAAGCACATAAAAAGGCGCGCCCTGGCAGATTTCCTTTTGCAATTTGATGTTGGCTTCAATCTCGGTCAGAGGAACATGCCCCGGACCTTCAATCATGACCTGCACGCCGGCGGCGCGCGCGCGGGCGGCAAGCTTACCGAGAATTAACAGTTCCTGGAGCTGCGCCTGATCGGTGGCGTCATCTATCGCTCCGGGGCGGAGGCCGTCGCCGAGGCTTAACACCATATCGTAGCGATGGGCGATTTCCAAAAGCCGGTCATACTCTTCGTAAAGAGGATTTTCTTTTTTGTTGCAATCCATCCAGTTGGCCGTCATGGAGCCGCCGCGGCTGACGATTCCCAGAATTCTTTTCTGTGATTTGAGTGCGGCAACGCTCAGTCTGGTGACGCCGCAGTGGACGGTGATGAAATCCACGCCGTCCTGTCCGTTTTCTTCGATGACGTCAAAGATGTCGTCCGCTGTCATTTCCGATATCGCTTTCTTGTCCTGTATCATTTTTACCGCCGCCTGATAAATTGGCACGGTGCCGATAGCTACGGTTGATTCCTTCATCACTTTTTTCCGGATGACAGCCAGATTGCCGCCGGTGGACAGGTCCATCACAGCGTCGGCGCCGGCGTCCACGGCAATTTTCAGCTTCTTTATTTCCAGACTCAAATCCATATGGTCTTTGGACGTGCCGATGTTGGCATTGATTTTGGTGCGCAAACCAAGGCCTATCGCCAGCGGTTTGATGGCGATATGTTTAATGTTGCGGCATATTACAATTGTTCCGTCCACAAGACCCTGACGGATATATTCGGGCGCGACTTTTTCAGCTCTTGCCGCTATTTTCATTTCCTGCGTTATCAAACCCTTGCGGGCTTTTTCCAATTGCGTCATTTCTTCCTCCAGAATATTAAAGCCATTTTAAAAAATCGCTTAATTTTTAGCAATGTTTTTTAAACAATTCTCCGAAAACATTTACCGAGCCGTAGCCCATTCCAAGGGTTACGGTGTTTTTTATGGCGGCAACCATCATGATTTTAGCCTGCAGGGCCGCATCAACGATGCCTCCTCCTCTGGCGATGCCTGCGGACAGCGCCGAAGCGTAAGTGCAGCCTGTGCCGTGAGTATCGCGTGAGTGAATCCGCTGAGAAGAAAATTCGTAGCAGCTGCCGTTGTAAAGAATATCGGTAACATCCGATTTTTTATCAGCGGGTAAATGTCCGCCTTTAATCAGTACGTTTTTAACGCCCAGTTCGTGAATTTTAAGGGCGGCTTCTTTCATATCCGGAATTGATTTAATCTTCATTTTTGCCAGTATTTCCGCTTCGGGGATATTAGGCGTCACCGCGAAAGCAAGAGGCAGAAGATCTTTTACCAGCGCCGTCCGCGCCTTGCCGTTCATTAAATTTTTCCCGCCTTTGGCAATCATCACGGGATCGACAACAACTTTATTGATTTTGTATTTTTTTATTTTCCTGACCACCGCCTGAATAATTTCTTCAGTCGGCAGCATGCCGGTTTTAACGGCGTCGGCTCCGATATCTTTTAACACCGTATCCAGCTGCTTTGCGACAAATTCCGGCGCAACAGGATAAATGCCTGAAACGCCGCCGGTGTTTTGTGCGGTAACCGCCGTGATGACGCTCATTCCCCAGCAGCCGCAGGCGCTGACGGCTTTCAGGTCCGCTTGAATTCCGGCTCCGCCGCTTGTGTCGGAACCGCCGATGCACAATACTTTAACAGGTTTCATAAATCAACGCGCCTCCGGAAAAAAGTCCTTTCGCCGGTATTTGACGACAAGAAGCTTCCCGCTTTTCACACGAATGCCGGCTTTTTCGTTACGGATAATATTGCTGACGCCGCGCGATTCACCCATTTTTAAGTTGCCTTTTTCCAGCGGATAAAGAAATCCCGAGAGAGTTACACCGGTCACTTCCGGAGTCAGCGCCAGAAGCGAAACCGTCTTTCCCTGTTCACCCGTGAAAACAGTTTCTTTATCCATCACGAAAACTTCGCAGCATTCGTCAATCAGAAATGTCTCAACGCCTTTTTCCCGTGCTTTAAAAAGCAGAAATACATTCGCGAGCGAGTGATCGATTCTGCCGCCCAAAGCGCACCAGATAAATATCTTTTCCGGTTTCAAGTCGAGCGCGTAATCAAGTGCCAGTTCCGTATCGGTAAAATCTTTGTCGGCCCGATATTTTATTATTTTTACGTTTTTCGAACTATAATCAGCCAGTTGAGCCGGATCAATCGAATCCATATCGCCGATGACCACATCGGGCTTGATCGCCAGGTTTCGGAGATGACGTGCACCGCCGTCGCAGCAAATGACAAGACAGTTTCCCCATTCCTTTATTTTTTTTTGGAAGAATGCGGAATCAACCGAATTGCCGCCGCTGACTATGATTATTTTCCGGTACACAAGAATTTCCTAAATAAAAAAATAAAGCGCAAATGCTTTATTGATTAAAGAATTTTGTTTTAAGTCTTGTCTCTGACTGAACTTTTTTCAATAAAAATTTATTACATTAACCGGCAAAAAGCAAACTGTTTAATTTGAAATCTGATTTTGCTCCGGCCGATGTTTTATGTGGGATGAGAAAAAAGTTTGCTCCAAATAAAATCTTGACAAATATAAAATTGTTTGTATTTAAATAACCAATTTCACGCCACTTTTTTACAGAGAACAAATGGCAATATTTAAGTTTCTTGTAGTAAAAATATAAAACTGATTGTTTAAAAAAGGAGTCCGGTTTCTATGAGAAAAGTTCAGTATTGTTTACTGGTTTTTGCGGCGGCTGTAATAGTGATTTCCTGTAGCGGTAAGGATGGGCCGGATCTGGCCACAATTAACCCCGGACTATACGAGATTAATTTTGACATAAAATACGGAGGCCAGTTGATTATCCTGAAGCAGCGGGTGCGTTATAATTCCGCCGGCATGTTCGAAGCGACGAATTTTCAGAATAACGCAGCGCTTGAAGAGATTCGGGGCAAGTTCAAAATAGACAACGGTCAACTTATTTCTTACGATACTCAGCATCGTCTCATTACCCAGGAAGGAGAGTGGCAGAACAGGGGTGGATCCAGCGTTCCTATTCGGAAAATCAAAAAGAACAGTTACCAGTATTATTTTAAATTCCCTAATGAACAAGCGCAGGAAAAGTATAAAGGACTTGGTCTGTCGGAGGGCTGGAAAACTTACAAACGTATCAGTGATTAACCGTGAAAAAAGTCTTTGGCAAAATTAAAAAATCTCTATCGTAAAACTGTCGAAGATATTTTTCAATACAACAGTCAATGCCGTGGATGATTTATAAACAGAGAAAGATCTAATCTTTCTCTGTTTCTTTATTGATCAAATATTTGGCAATTACCGCGTTAATTGAATAATCCTGTTTCTTGCCCTTTTCGATCTGGTGCAGAACTTTCAGGTCGGATTTCCAGACAATATCGCCGGGACCGATGAAGCAGAAGCTTCCCGGCGTATATTTTGAGCTGACGGTATCATTTTTGTAATAAAAATACTCTTTGCTTATTTCCGTGGGGAAACTGCGCACAGAGGGAGGAATATCGGCGGGAAGAAACCAGAGTTTGATTTCGCGTTCCGCATCCTGCGGATTGGCGGAGGCGTGAATAAGATTATCCGATCTGTCTCCGATAAATTTTCCCTTCTCATCATACAGCGGAATGACGGTTCCCAGCGCGCGAATGCAACCGGGTTTCTGCTGTCTGGCCTCGTGTGGATTGGTATTGCCGCAGATTTCCCGGATATTCTTGATGGCGTTGGGTCCCCTGTATATTATCGCGATGACCCTGCGTTTCGACGGCTCATCCGGATAATGCAGGTAACCGCGAATGTATTCCAGAAGAGAAGGATAGAAAAATTTTCCTTTATGTTCCGCATAATGTTCTTCGGCCAGCGCCAGGTTTACACAAACAACCTTCAGCGCTGCGAAACGCAGGCCGGTATGGAATTCAGAAAATTGTGAAAGTATATATCCTGTAAGTGAATTTTTCAGCGCGTCAGGCTTTATAAGTACAAGCGAACTTTCTCTATTTTGTTCGGGCATTTAAATTCTCCTTATTTTTCAATTATGTTAATGGAACTCTGTTATTTGAAAAAAATGTTTAAAATCGGGCGAAGTATAAGAGAAGTATTGGCTTGTGTCAATAGAATATATGGAGCAAAATATTAAATCAGTTCCTGGCTCGTCATCCATTCATTCAGAAATTGCAGCGCCTGATTTACAAGAAGGGAATTTCTGTCTTTCTTTTTCATTTTTTTTGCCGGGAAGGCATTCAAAAGTCCGAAATTAATATTCATCGGCTGAAATTTATCGGCATATTCGGAAGAAATGATATAATTCAGCAAAGCTCCAAAAGCTGTTTTAACAGGCGGTGGTTCAAGTATTCTGCCTTCAATCATGAAGGCGGCATTCAATCCGGCCAGCAGTCCCATCGCTGCGGATTCGGTATAACCCTCCACGCCGGTAATCTGACCGGCGAAAAAGATATTTTCATTATTTTTGAGTTGCAGTGACGGTGAAAGCAGGGAAGGGGAGTTAATATACGTATTGCGGTGAATGCTGCCATAGCGCGCAAACTCGGCGTTTTCCAGACCCGGGATGAGTCGAAAAATTCTCCGCTGTTCGGGCCATGTCAGTTTTGTCTGAAAACCGACCATATTCAAAAGAGTTCCCGCTGAATTTTCTTTGCGCAGTTGAACGACCGCATAAGGCATGACGCCGGTGTGCGGATCGATCAATCCCACCGGTTTCATCGGTCCGAACGCAAGACTCTTCAGGCCGCGTGAGGCCAACACTTCGACCGGCAGGCAGTTTTCAAAATGGCGGGCCTCTTCAAAATCTCTGGCGGCCACCTTTTCTCCCGCGAGCAACTCCTGATAAAACAATTCATATTCTTTCCGGCTCAGCGGACAATTCAGATAATCGGGTGTTCCCTTATCATAGCGGGACGCCCAGAAGACCTTGTCCATGTTGATGGAATCCGCCTCGACGATCGGAGCAATGGCATCGTAAAAATATAAATAGGAACTGCCCAGCAGCCGGGAGATTTCCTGCGCCATGGCGTCGGAAGTCAACGGTCCGGTGGCGATGATCGTCAGTTTGTCCCGCGGAATTTCTGTAACTTCAGACCGGTGCAGGATAAAATTCTTTTGTCGATTGAGTTGATTTTCCACTTCCGCGGCAAACAAAATGCGGTCAACAGCCAGGGCGGAGCCGGCAGGTACGGCGGTTTTGTCCGCCGCATCGATAATCAATGAATGGAGACGGCGCATTTCTTCCTTGAGCAATCCGGGAGCGTTATCAAGAGAATTGGATTTAAGGGAATTACTGCAGACCAGTTCCGCCAGATTTTCCATTTTATGAGCGGGAGAAAATTTCTGCGGCTTCATTTCATAAAGATGAACCGTATGGCCGCGCCGCAGCAGTTGCCAGGCCGCTTCACAACCGGCCAGTCCCCCGCCGATTATGATGACTTGTCCGGCTTTCATTAATGAGACACCAATATGACAAGTGAAACGCCGTCAGATTGGTTAGGCGAATTATCCCGCAAAGCGGAAGGTATGATGCCGGTAGTTTCCTGCAAAATATTTCCAATGCCTGCTTCGAGGATCATGCCTGTGATTCATCCGATTTTTTTTTGGGCATTTTTTTGATGTTTTTGCATTCGGGGTAACCGGTACAGCCGAGGAACTGTCCGTAGCGACCGCGTTTGATGGCCATCGGTTTGCCGCAGAGCTCGCAGACTTCATCCGACAGAACGGGCTCCTGCCCGGTTGCCTTGCCGTCCTTGTCCAGTTTTTTGATGTTTTTGCATTCGGGGTAACCGGTACAGCCGAGGAACTGTCCGTAGCGCCCGCGTTTGATCGCCATGGGTTTGCCGCACTTTTCGCACACTTCGTCGGTTGTCGGCGCTTCCTGAGCGATGATTTCGCCGTTTTCATTTTTGGCCGCATTCATCGTGTTTTTGCATTCGGGATAACCCGAGCAGGCCAGAAATTGTCCGAAACGCCCCTCTTTGACGATCATATTTTTACCGCATTTGTTGCATTTAATATCCGTTGTCCTTGTTTCCACGTGCTTCACCTTTCCATTTTCGTCATGAGTGAAATTCATGGTGTTCTTGCATTTGGGATAATTGGAACAACACAAAAATCGCCCGTTCTTCCCCCACCTGATCACCATGGGAGAGTTGCATTTCTCGCAGATCAGATCGGTTGGAATTTCCTCTTTTTTTAAATTCTTCATTTCCGTCTTGGCTTTACTGAGCTCGCCGGAGAAAAGCGCATAAAACTCTTTGAGGGTTTCCACCCGTTTGCGTTCGCCGTTCTCGATAGCATCCAGTTTGTTTTCCATATCCGCGGTAAAAGCTATCTCCAGAATGGTCGGGAAACTTTTCACCAGAAGCTGGGTGACCATCATACCCAGTTCCGAGGGATGAAATTTCCCTTTTTCCAGCTTGACGTATTCGCGCTCCTGAATCGTGGAGAGAATGGTGGCATAGGTGCTGGGTCTTCCGATTCCTTTTTCCTCCAATTCGCGCACCAGCGATGCTTCCGAGAAACGCGGCGGCGGCTGAGTGAATTTCTGTTCCGTATTCAGATTCAGCAGTTTCACTTTTTCTTTTTCGCTGACTTCCGGCAGAAGTTTTTCGCTGCCGTTGCCATTGCCGTTTTCTTCCTTATCATCTTTCCCTTCGGTATAGACAATGGTGAAACCGGGGAATTTCATGACCTGTCCCTGCGCGCGGAAGATGCAATTGGCGCCGGAGATGTCGATGGTTGTCTGATCAAGAATCGCCGGGTTCATCTGGCTGGCGACAAAACGGTTCCAGATGAGCTGATAGAGCTTGAACTGATCGGCGGACAGGTATTGTTTGATGTCCTGCGGTTTGTAAGTCATTTTGGACGGACGAATCGCTTCGTGGGCATCCTGCGCCTTTTGCGCGTTCTTGTAGGTATGAGGTTTATGCGGCAGATAATCTGCTGAATAACTTTCCCGGATATAGTCACGGACATCCTTCAGCGCTTCTTCGGATATCCGGTAGGAATCCGTTCTCATATAAGTAATCAAACCCACTGAACCTTCTTTGCCCAGTTCGATTCCTTCATATAATTTTTGAGCAACCATCATGGTCTTTTTTGCCGAAAAACGCAGCCAGCGGGATGCTTCCTGCTGCAATTTACTGGTGGTAAAGGGAGGCGGGGCAGCGCGTTTGATTTCTTTCTTGTCCAGTTTTTCAACGATAAAATCGGCTTTCCGTAATTTATCGGCAAGGCTTGCTGCCTGTTCGCCGGTGGTCACCTTGGCTTTTTTGCCGTCCACTTTGATGAGCTTGGCTTCAAACGGCGGCGGATGACTGCCTTCGAATTGCGCCACCAGATTCCAGTATTCTTCCGGAACGAACTTATTGATTTCTTCCTCTCTGTCGCAGATCATACGCACGGCAACCGACTGTACGCGTCCCGCACTCAGGCCTCTTTTAACCTTGTCCCACAAAACAGGACTGATCTGATAGCCGACCAGACGGTCGAGAATACGGCGGGTTTGCTGAGCCTCATATTTGTTGAAATCAAGCTGAAGAGGATTTTTGATGGCTTGAGTGACCGTGTCTTTCGTTAAGTCGTTAAACAGGACACGATACACGTTTTTATTTTTAGTGTTGATAACTTCCGCGATATGCCAGGCGATCGCTTCACCTTCGCGGTCCGGGTCGGGAGCAAGATAGATGTTTTCCGCGTTTTTTACCGCTTTTTTTAATTCATCGATGGTTTTCTTTTTTGTTTCGATTACCTTGTAAGTCGGCTCGAAATCTTTTTCCAGATCAATGCCCAGCGTGCTTTTCGGCAAATCCTTGATATGTCCCATCGAAGCCACGGCGTTAAAATCCGCTCCGAGAAACTTTTTAATTGTTTTAACTTTAGTGGGGGATTCCACAATAACCAAAGAATTTGCCATAAACACACTCTCTCTTAAAAATAAAGTGCCCCTATAAATGCAAGAAAATAATTTGTAAAGCTATTTTTATTTGATAAAAATTTAATACCTTTGGAAACCTTCAACCCTTTATGTCATTGCGCACGGTGGAAAAATACGATAATCTTTTTATTTATCAATAATCTATAATGTTTTTTTTCATTATTTGGACCATTGTGGAAATGATAAAACATCATTATTTTTTTACGGAGAAAAATTTTCCCGGATGCTGCTCGATAATTCCTTTTAATTCCATGGTCGTCAATGCGCTCAGAATATCGGCGGACGATAAACCCGTAGTGGAAATCAAATCGTCAATGTGAACGCGACCTCTGGAAGCGGCATGGAATATCTTTTGATCGACTTCATTTAATGGTTCGAGATGCGCT
>JAJFTS010000262.1 GCA_021372815.1 Deltaproteobacteria bacterium
CCGGGGGCTATCCGCGAAAAATAGTCTTTCTTTGCCATCAGGTTATTTTAAAAATGATCATTCGCGAAAAAAAGAAAGCGGGATGGTTTCTGGTCAGAAATTGTATCGGTGAAATGGCATCGCCCTCATTCAGAAAATTAAAATGGGCGCTGACAAGTATTTTGGCCGTTCTTGTTCTGGTCATTTCAGTCGGTGCAATTACATTGCCGGGCTCGAATCAGGATGGGCATGATCGTTTGCCGGCGTTTTCCAAAACTTCGGCTGCACCGGGAATTAACAATCGACAACCTACTGAATTAAGTTCGGTTATTAAAGAGAATAATGAGAATCAGAATATTCCAATGCCGGACTGCATCGGAAAGATCTCCATGACAAAAAAAAGAACGATCTGGTGGACAATGTATAATATCTACGGCGATACGGGTTCTCAAATTATGAGAGAGATTTTTAAAATGAATCCTCATCTTGAGAACGGGAACAAGGTTTATATAGGAACGACCATAACACTTCCGTCCATTCCCGCCGATATCAAACCCGTGCAGAATGGCGATATAATCGTCGCTTTGGAATGTGGACAGGATTTGGAAACCATGTATAACATTTTCCGGAACAATCCCGATGAGAGAAGACTGCCTTCTTTGGCGTTTCTTTCTTTCTGGAATAAAAACAAAGGTTTTGAATTTGCTGTTGTAATTGATAAATGCTTTAAAGATATGAATTCAGCTCAAGAAGCGATAGGCAAATTACCGCCTGTGATCGCCGCCAGGGCGAAAATTTTATCTCAATGGAATGAAGATACGGTTTTTTTTAATCGCCGCCCCTTGCAGAACTAAGCCGGTAGTGGAGGATAAATGAAAATTAGAAAACGTTTGGGTGAAATACTTGTCAAGAAAGGTATTTTAACCGAAGAAATGCTCGAAAAAATTTTAAATGACCAGAGGAAAACCAATTTAAGATTCGGCCAGTATTTAATTCGTCAGGGCATTGTTCAGGAAAAACAAATCATAGAATTATTAAGCGAACAACTCAATATTAGGAAATATCAGGTTAATGAGTATCCTTTGGATTTGGATTTAGTGCGGTACATACCGATTGATTTGGCGCAAAGAAACCAGGTTGTTCCTTTAAGAGTTAAAGGCAATCTTCTGGAAGTGGGAATTGTCGATCCGCTGGAAATCAAGATTCTCGATTATATTGAAAAATTAACAAACATGGAAGTTGAGCCCGTGATTTGTTCCGAAATGGAAATAAATCAACTCATCAACAGTATGTACGGCGTCCAATCGGATTTGGGCGATATCATGGAAAACATGGAAATAGAATCCAAATCTGAAGATGAGTCGGAGATACAGGAATCAGTCCAGATAACATCATTGCAGGATCAGGCGGGAGAGGCTCTGGTCGTCCGTTTGACGAATTCAATTTTCGCTCAGGCGGTTCGCAGCAAGGCGAGTGATATCCATATTAGTCCGAGGCATAACACCGTGCAGCTGCGGTTTCGTATTGACGGCAAACTGATTGAAATGCCGTCGCCCCCCAAATCAATATTTTTATCAATTATCGCCCGGGTAAAGATTATAGCCAATATGGATATTACTGTTTCCAGAGTTCCTCAGGACGGGCGGTTTACTTTGAAAACGGAAAACAAGGAAATTAATGTCAGAGTTTCCTCGATTCCGACAATTCATGGAGAGAATATCGTTATGCGTCTGCTGGATATGAGCGCCGGCATTTATACGCTGGATAATCTGGGCATGGATGCTGACGATATGGCTAAAATAGAGAGTATGTGTGTCAAACCTTATGGGATGATCCTGAGTACGGGCCCGACGGGAAGCGGTAAGAGCACCAGTCTTTACGCGATTTTGAGTTCCATCAATAAGCCGGATATCAATATCATTACGCTGGAAGATCCGGTCGAATACAGGGTGAATGACATCAGGCAGGTACAGCTGAACACCAAAGCGGGAATGACATTCGCAAGCGGTTTGCGCTCAATTCTTCGTCAGGATCCGGATGTTATTATGGTCGGGGAAATCAGAGACGCGGAAACCGCGGCGGTATCGGTTCAGGCAGCGCAAACAGGACACCGGGTTTTGAGCACAGTTCACACCAATGATGCCGCGGGAGTCATAACACGATTTATCGATATGGGCATTGAACCGTTTCTGATTGCTTCGGTTTTGATGGTTTCTTTTGCACAAAGATTAGTAAGGACTGTTTGTCCGTATTGTAAAGAACCCTATAGTCCCCCGGCCAGCGCCCTCGCGGCTTTCGGAATAACCACGCAGGAAGCCCAAAACGCCAATTTTCAGCGGGGCAAGGGTTGTACACAATGTAATAACACCGGATACAAGGGAAGGACAGGTGTTTTTGAAGTTTTAGTTGTCAACGAAATGATTCAGGATATGATTGTCGGGCAAAGGCCCAGCCCTGAAATTACCCGGGCCGCAGTAGCTTCCGGAAAACTGAAAACTCTGCAAAAGGATGCGGCTCAAAAAGTACTTAAAGGGATTACAACTTTAGAGGAAGCGGCTTCAGCCGTCCTGGCGTGAGAATAAGGATAAAATATGTCCCAGTACGAATATATCTATCAGGCAATTAATCAGAGCGGAGAAGAAATCTCCGGAAAAATAGAGGCGGAATCGGTTGAAAACGCGAATTCGATACTTGTTTCCCGGGAGCTTATCCCTCTGCAGATTAAGGAACAGAGCGCTGAAAAAAAATCCTTGATGAAGGCTTTAGGAACAAGCAAAGTCAAGCCTTCGGATCTGGTATTGTTTACAAAACAATTCCACTCCATGCTGGTTGCCGGAATACCGATATTGAGAATTTTATCTATTCTGGAATCTCAGACGGAAAACAAAGGTATAAAGGAAGCAACGGTAAAAATTGTCAGAGATATCAATCAGGGTTCGTCTCTTTCCGATGCGCTGAGTAAGTTTCCCAAGATTTTTGATAATCTTTACTGTGATATGATAAAGGCAGGTGAAATAAGCGGAAATGTTCCGGTCGTTCTGGAAAGATTGATCTACATCATTGAGCATGAGGCAAAAGTCAAATCCGATATTAAATCGGCTCTGAGATACCCGATGATAGTTCTGGTGGCGCTGGCTGGCGCTTTTGTAGGTTTATTAACTTTCGTCATACCCACATTTGCCAGTGTTTTTATGAGCGCCGGTTTGGATTTGCCATGGCCGACAAAAATAGCCATGCTTCTTTACTCTTTTCTTTCCCAGTACTGGTACTTGTTTCTTGGCGCGATACTCGGAATGTTTTTCGGGTTACGTTACTACTTTAAAACAAGCAACGGCAAATTCGCGAGAGATTCTTTTTTACTGGAGATGCCTATCGTAGGACCGGTGTTCAAAAAAGCGGCTCTATCCCGTTTTGCCAGCATATTCGCCATCCTTCAAACCAGTGGAGTTCCTATCATGCAGTCACTGACCATACTGTCCGCCACAATGGGCAACGAAGCTCTTACGAGGGCTTTCGACAATGTCCGCGAGCGTATTAAAGAAGGCGCCGGAATTGCCACTCCGTTAAAATCGGTAAAATACTTTACGCCGATGGTTATTGATATGATCGCTATCGGCGAAGAATCAGGCAAGATTGATGAGATGATGCGGGCAGTGGCGGCACACTATGACAGCGAGGTGGAGTACGCAATTAAAGGTCTTTCCGATGCAATTACCCCGATTCTGATAGCCGGTTTGGCTGCGATTGTCGGGTTCTTTGCTCTGGCCATATTTATGCCCATGTGGGATCTTACCAAGATGGTTAGAAGTTAAAATAATATCAAAATCGATAAATTAATAAAATAATTGTAAGTGAATCAATAAAAGCGGGTTTTTCTTTCAAATATTCAGTATTAATCAATGCAGGGAATGAAGAAAAAGAATATTTATATAAGTTTGTATGTCTTGATTCCGCTGATTTACACCGGAATAACCATGATCGGTGTGATTTTAACCTATGAATTATTTAAGCATAAAGGAAACGTCAGCCGGATAGACAACTCGAATTTTATTTATGTCATCATTGCAATAGCGGCGCTTACGCTTTTCATAAGTTTTATCGTTCTTCGTTTGTTTTTCGAGCCCTTGATAAAATTTTTCAACAAAACTCAAAAGATGCCTATTATTGCCCCACCGCGGGAGGAGGAACAGAAGAGTATAACCAGCGACTTGAAGCAGATGGGAGAATTTTTTGATAATGTTACCAGTATTCTGAGCAAGGTTGAAGCCAGAGAATTATTTCCGGAGATTGTCGGTTCCAGCACTGCCATGCGCAACATTTTTACACAGATTATCAAAGTTGCGGCTGCTGATTCCACAGTTCTTATATGCGGTGAAAGCGGAACGGGAAAGGAATTAGTCGCTTCAAGTATTTATGAACACAGCGCCAGAAAGGGAAAACCTTTTATAAAAATCAATTGTGTGGCCATTCCGGAAGGATTACTGGAGAGTGAATTATTCGGTCATGAAAAAGGTTCATTTACCGGCGCTATCGAACAAAAAAAAGGAAAATTTGAAATTGCAGATAAAGGAACGGTTTTTCTGGATGAAATCGGCGATATGCCTTTAGCCACCCAGGCTAAACTTTTAAGAGTGTTGCAGGAGAAGGAATTCGAACGGGTGGGCGGAACAAAAACGATTAAGGTGGATATTCGTTTTATTGCGGCAAC
>JAJFTS010000269.1 GCA_021372815.1 Deltaproteobacteria bacterium
CCTCCTCCTGATAAGATTCCGTCAAATAAAATTATCACAAGCGCCGGACAGGCTTGTTTGTCACAGAAATATTCTAAAAAGCGGCAGGGATTGATTATCCTCCGGCAAAGCATCCGGTGATGTTGGGCTTAAATGCAACGATTTGACACAGCTTGTCTTTGACGTTATAAAACTTAAAAGGGTAATACATGGCTAAAAACACTGAATCGGAAAACGGCAATCGCCGGTTGCTCCGGGCGCTGGTGGTTGACGACTCGGAAGACGATGTTCTGCTGATCATGCGCACGCTCCGGAAAGGCGGATACAAAATTCAGTTTGAACGCGTCGAAACCGCCCAAACGATGAAAAAAGCCCTCCGGGAGAAACAATGGGACATCATTCTTTGTGATTATAAAATGCCCGATTTCAGCGCGCCCTCCGCTATTTCCTTATTAAAAAAAGAAGCCAAAATAAACATTCCTATTATCATCATCTCCGGAGCCATCGGCGAAGAGACGGCCATCGATTGCATGCGTATGGGCGCTCACGATTATATCATGAAAACCAATTTATCACGTCTTTGTCCGGCCATAGCCAGAGAACTGGAAGAGGTAAAAATCAGAGAGCAACAAAAACAGTCCGAAGAGAAACTTCAGCAAAGCGAGGAACAATACCGGAACATTCTTGCAAATATAGAAGAAGGCTACTTTGAGGTTGATCTTGCCGGCAATTTTACTTTTTTAAACGATACCGTGTGCCAGGTCATGGGTTACTCCAGAAAAGAACTGCTGGGTATGAATAACAGACAGTACACGGATGAAAAAGATTTAAAAGAAATTTTTAAGGTCTACAACAAAATATATACCACAGGGCAACCTGTCAAAGAATTGTGCTGGCAGCTCATCAACAAAGACGGAGCCAAAAGATATATTGCGGGATCCATATCATTAAAAAAAGATGCCGAAGGAAAACCAATCGGATTTAGAGGAATAGCCAGAGACACCACGGAACGTAAGCAAATGGAGGAAAAAATACGCGAAGAAGAACAAAGGTTCCGTGCTCTCACGGAACAGTCTTCGGATATTATTCTTCTCGTCAACAGACAGGGGACTATCATTTACGAAAACAAGGCCGTGGATGAAATTTTGGGATATAAGCAAGAGGAACGAATAGGCGCCAGCTCATTTGATAATATTCATCCGGACGATCTGACGGCCAATGTGAATGAGTTCAAAAAATTATTTAAAGATGTAAAGGCTCCTGTTCTTCGAACCGAAGTACGTCTTCAGCACAAAGACGGGAGCTGGCGAACATTCGAAGAAATGGCCAGCGGTTTGTCGAGGGATAACAGAGTTGAATCGGTCATTATTAATCTGCGAGATATTACCGAACGCAAAAAGGCGGAAGGTGCCCTTAAAGATAGCGAAGCAAAATATCGTAACATCTTTGAAAACGCCATGGAGGGAATTTACCAGGCAACAAACGAAGGTCGATTTATAACCGTCAACAACGCTTTCGCCCGAATGGCCGGATATGATTCTCCGGAAGAATTAATTGAATTGATCAACGATATCGAAAAACAGCTTTATGTGAATCCGGAAGACAGAAAAAGATTCCTGGAAATCAGAAAAGCGAAGGGATTTGTCGATAATTTCGAGGTTGAGTTTTACAGAAAGGACGGCAGCACTTTCTGGGTGGTCATCAATGCCCGAGCGGTCAAGGATGAAACAGGCAAAATCCTTTACACGGAAGGACTCATAGAAGATATTACGCTTCGTAAGAGCACAGAGGAAAAACTTCAACAAAGCCTGGAAAGACTCAAAAAAGCGGTCAACACGACCATCCAGGTCCTTGTTTCCGCTCTGGAAGTCAGAGACCCTTACACGGCCGGTCACCAGTCCCGCTCGGCGAATCTGGCCTGCGCCATCGCCGGGGAAATGGGGCTGGTTGAAGAGAAAATGGAAGGGATCCGCATGGCCGGCATCATTCATGATATCGGAAAATTATCCATCCCGGTGGAAATATTGTCCAAACCGACAAAGCTGACGGATCTGGAATTTTCTCTGATTAAAGAACATTCCCGGAGCGGATTTGAGATGTTGAAGAATGTTGATTCTCCCTGGCCGCTTTCAGAAATCGTATACCAGCATCACGAACGAGTCAATGGCACCGGTTATCCCCGAAATCTGAAAGGGGATGAGATTCTTGTCGAGGCCCGCATTCTGGCCGTGGCCGATGTTGTGGAAGCCATGGCTTCCCACCGTCCTTATCGCGCCTCATTAGGCATTGAAGCAGCTCTTGAAGAGATTGAAAAGAACAAGGGGATTCTTTACGATGAAACCGTAGCCAATGCCTGCCTGAGATTATTTCACGGGAAAGGTTATATTTTATAAGAATATCCATTGAAAAATTTACCTGAAGATTGCAAAACATTGGACATTAATGATATAAAAACATCTAAAAATAATATGGAAATTTAAGGGAGTTTAATGTGGCTAAAACCGTAAAAATAAAAAATCTTTTGACAAAAAACATTGTTGTTCTGGATGGCGCTACCGGAACCGAATTGCAGAAAAGAGGGCTGCCGGCCGGTGTTTCTCCGGAAATCTGGTGTCTGGAAAATCCCGAAATCATCAAGGATGTTCATGCGTCCTATCAAAAAGCAGGCTCCCGCATCGTTTATGCCTGCACCTTCGGGGCAAACCGCTTTAAATTAAATCAATACGGTGTAAAAAAAGACGTTTATGAAATTAATCGCGGACTGGTGCAGCTGGCTAAAGAAGCTTGCGGCAGAGATACTTTGGTTGCCGGAGATATTGGTCCGACAGGTTTATTTATCGAACCTTTCGGCACGCTGCCTTTTGAAGAAGCGGTAGACGCTTTTAAAGAACAGGCGCGCGGATTAATCGACGGCGGGTGTGATCTGATCGTGATCGAGACCATGATTGACATTCAGGAAGCGCGCGCGGCGCTTCTCGCAGTCAAAGAGCTGGCCGATATTTTCACGATTGTATCCATGACCTATGAAAAAGACGGGCATACGCTGGGCGGAACACCTCCGCAAAGCGCTCTCATTACCTTGCAGAGTCTTGGCGCAGACGCGGTGGGCTGTAATTGTTCCGCAGGCCCCGAACAAATGATCGATCTTGTCGCGGCCATGCAGCCCTATGCCACCGTGCCGCTGCTGGCCAAGCCCAACGCCGGAATGCCCAAACTCTCCGGCGGGCAAACCATCTTTGAAATGGACGCGAAAACCTTCGCTTCTTTCGGAGCAAGTCTCGTCCGGACCGGAGCCAACATGCTGGGCGGATGCTGCGGAACGACACCGGAGCACATCCGGGCGCTGGCACGCGCCATCGGCCGCCGCAAACCGGTCCCGCCTCCTCGTCAATCCATCTCCGCTCTCAGTTCGGCGCGCGGTTTCCTGGAAATCCGCGATAATGAACCGCTGTATCTTGTCGGCGAAAGAATCAACCCCACCGGCAAGAAAGCCCTCCAACAGGAGTTGCTGGAAGGTAAACTATCCATCATCAGACAGATGGCTCAGGACCAGGAAGCGCAGGGCGCTGCTCTGCTGGATGTCAACATCGGTCAGCCGGGCATCGACGAAGTTCAAACCATCAAAAACGTGATCGGACTTTTATCCACCTCCAGTCCGCTGCCGCTGGTGATCGATTCCTCCCGCATTGAAACGATTGAAGCCGCCCTGCGGCTTTATCCGGGAAGAATGCTGATCAATTCCATCTCCGGAGAAAAAGAAAAAATGGCCAAGCTTCTCCCGCTGGCCGCCCGGTACGGCGCGATGTTTATTCTGCTCCCGCTAACCGGCGGTGAGCTTCCGCGCACGGCGAAAAAGCGCCAAACGGTCATTGAAAATATTTTCAGTAAAGCGCAGAAGTTCGGCTTCACCAAGGATGATTTTATCGTTGACGGCCTGACGATGGCCATTGCTTCCGACGCCGACGCCGCTTGTGAAACCCTCGCAACGATCAACTGGTGCAAAAACACCTTTCAATGCAAAACCATTCTGGGACTCTCCAATGTTTCTTTCGGCATGCCCGGCCGTCCCTGGATCAATGCCGCGTTTCTGGCCATGGCCCAGTATTGCGGCCTGAATCTGGCTATTGCCAATCCGGCCAGCATCGAATTCATGAATGTCAAAAAAGCCGGAGATGCGCTCACCGCAAAGAAAAAGGCTTCGCTGCATTTTATTAATCATTTTGCCCGGAAGGAAAATGTTTCCGTGACGCCCGTTTTCTCCCAAGCAACACCGGAAGAAAAAGTTTCGGCGGCGGTCCTGGACGGCGACAGGGATCGCATCACCGCCCTGCTTGATGAAGCCATGCAAACCGGCCGCTTAGCCTCCCAGCTGGTCGACGAGGTGATGATTCCGGCCATTGTCCGCGTGGGAGATCTCTACGAGAAAAAAATTTACTTTCTGCCGCAGCTCATGGCGGCGGCGGAAACGATGAAAAAAGGGCTGGCTCACCTGGATCCGCATCTGAAAAAAGCAGCCGTTACGGATAAAGGAAAAGTCCTTCTGGCCACGGTTCGGGGAGACATTCACGACATCGGGAAAAATATCGTCGCCCTGCTTTTGAAAAATTACGGTTATTGTGTTATTGACCTGGGCAAAGACGTTCCGGATCAGACCATTGTCAACGCGGCCCAAAAAGAAAAACCGGATGTCATCGGTCTTTCCGCGCTCATGACCACAACAATGGTTAATATGAAAGACATCATCGGGTTGGCCCGCGCACAGGGCATCAGGACGGATTTTCTTGTAGGCGGCGCGGTGGTTACCGAAGCTTACGCGAAATCCATCGGCGCTTCTTTTGCCAAAGACGGCGTGGAAGCGGTTAAAGTAGTAGAAAATTTAATTAAAAAATAATTATTCTCGGATAATGAATATTATAAAACTTCAAAAAGAAAAATATTCGATAACCTCGGCAATATTTTTTTCTCTTTTGATTCATAGTCTCGCGGGAACCTTTCTTGTCTTTTGTCTGTCCACCGGTTTGATTTCCACGCCGGAACTGAACGGCATAAATCTGGTATGGGTTTCTTTTGATGACGCAAGAGGAATAAGCAAGGCGGAAATTAAAGGCCATCGCGGGGATCAATCGCCGGCCGACATTAAAAAAACGACTGAAAAGCCCGCCAGGGTTGAAACAGCAGCCACTCCCACGCAAATAATTCCGACACCCGCAGGGACGGCTCGAATCCCCGACAACACTGTCGCGTTGGCCAAAAGTGAATTTTATGGCACGGAAGCTCAAGAAAAGCCTGATCATGCAACCGGCGGCGCCAATGGAAATACGGATAAGATATCAAATCCCAACACGGTCGTTGCTTATCCTTTATACAAGGAAAACTCTCCGCCGGCCTATCCGGAGATAGCGCGCGTCCGCGGTTATGAAGGCGTCGTCCTGGTCTTTGCGGAAATTCTGCCGAACGGACGGGTTGGCGAGGTCAAAATCAGGAAATCATCCGGTTACGCCATCCTGGATCAATCGGCGCTCCGGGCGATCAAGCCCTGGAAATTCGAACCGGCCAAAAAGGCGGGCAATCCGTTCACCGCCTGGGTGGAATTGCCGATAAAATTTATTCTACACAATAATTCTCAATCATAAAGACCAAAGGAGCAAAACAATGACTATTGAAAAGATGAAGGAAAGACTGGGCGAAATCATTCTGGAGAAGTCTTTCAAATACAGCGAAAATCCCCCTTTCACACTGGCATCCGGCAAGCAAAGCAATTATTACTTCAATTGCAAACCGACAACGCTGGACCCGGAAGGCATGAATCTGATCGGCGCGATTATTTTCGACATGGTCAAAGACACCGGCATTACCGCGGCGGGAGGACTTACGCTGGGGGCTGATCCGATAGCCAACGCGCTTTCCGTCATATCGTATCAGAAGGGAAAACCGATTAAATCTTTCGTTGTTCGAAAAGACGTTAAAGATCACGGCACGAAGAGCGCCATTGAAGGCAATGTGTCGTCGGGGGAAAAAGTTGTCATCATCGATGATGTCATTACCACCGGCGGATCCACCATAACCGCCATAGAACATGCCCGCAAAGCGGGACTCAGCGTAGAAATGGTTATCACGCTTATTGACCGTGAAGAAGGCGGCCGAGAAAACATCCTTAAGGATGTTGATCATATCCAATCCATTCTGACCAGGACGGAGATAATGGAACTACGCGCGAAAAAGCAAATGTAAAGAACACTAAATGAAAATAAAATTTGTCTTCTTACTTGGCATAACCTTACTTTTTATTTGGACATTAAATTCAGGAGCCGATCCTTTAGTTATCCCCGCGGCCAGATTTGCATCGGCGGAATTGTTAAACGGGGTCCCCGCGGGCTGGAGTCTTGATAAAAAAGCCGGCAAGCCTCTGATGAGAATGAAAAAAGAAGATAACGTACTTTACCTCAATTTAATTTCACCGGGGGATTCCGCTTTCGGGATACGCAAAGAATTCAGAATAGACGTTAAAAAATTCCCCATCTTGTGCTGGCGCTGGAAAGCGAACAAGCTGCCTTGCGGCGGGGACATCCGTAAACCGTCCACCGATGATCAGGCCCTGCAACTTTACGTGGCCTTTAAAGCAATCAGATTCCCGGCAATAGCCAATACACCCGTCATCGGCTACATCTGGGACACCGAGGCTCCCAAAGGATGGAGCGGCCGCAGTCCGCATGTGGGCGGCGATAAATTAAGATACATCGTTTTAAGAAACAGAACGGATCAAACCGGCCAGTGGTACACGGAACGGCGCAATCTGTATAAAGACTATAAAAAGCTCTTCGGCGATATCAAAGGCGGTGAACCGCAGGGATTAACCACCGGTCTGCAGATTCATATTAATTCCCAGCGAACAAAAAGCCCGGCCGATAGTTTGATCGGCGAAATATATTTCAGCGCCGATCCTGCCGATATCGCCCTGGCCGAATCCGCAAGAGAAGTAAAACAAACCCCGGATGCGAAGATTTCCGCGGTAAAACCGCCGCCTCCGCCCAGAATTTCCGCCGTCAAGAAGCAGACTTCCGGGGACTGCCTCAATGTCAGCATTAAATTTGATCCGGACTCGGCAACTTTCGACAACCGGTACAGCAATGAAATAAAATCCCTCGTCGCTTATTTAATCAGGAACCCCGACGCAAAACTGACGATCATCGGACATACGGACAGCACCGGAACGAACAGGAGCAGAATGATACTGTCGAAAAAACGCGCCATGAGCGTAAAAAATTATCTGGTGGACAATTTTAAAATCGATCCCCAGCGTCTGAATATCAAGGGGGCCGGATCCGTTCAACCCGTGGCGGATAATAATACGGAAGAGGGCCGCCGCGATAATAACCGTGTTGCCGTCAATGCCTGTCCCTGAAACATGATTCACATTGACAGATTCCCGGCCTTGTCCTATATTCATACCGGATATCGGGGAACGCCATGAAAAAAAGTTTTCTTTCTTTACTATTGATCGTCTTGCTGCTGATGGCCGGATGCGATGCGGCAATCAACTTGCGGGGGAAGGTCGCCAGCATCAGTTCCGGCAAGTTTCTTTATCAGGATGGAAATCTGATCAGCGATTATAAAGCCGATATCGACGCGGTCTGGGCGGCCTGTGAAAAATCGGTCAGTGAATTAAAAGCAACGGATATTCAAAAGGAACGCAAGATTTCCACAGGCGTCATTAAAGCCGTCATTCAGGATGAAAAAGTAACGATCAAAGTCGAATACGTGGAAAGAAATTTAACCTCCGTTTCCGTCTTCGTCGGAACGGTCGGCAACAATATGGCTTCCCG
>JAJFTS010000222.1 GCA_021372815.1 Deltaproteobacteria bacterium
GTCAGCGGATTTGTCACACAGAAGATGGCCGTTTCGGGTATGAAGTTCATGCCGGGAGAAAAACTTTTTGACATCGCCGATCTCTCTTCCCTCTGGATCATTGCTGATATTTACGAATATGAACTGCCCTTTGTAAAAGTCGGCCTGCCGGCCAAGATTACCCTCAGTTATTTTCCGGGGAAAGAGCTGTCATCAAAGATCGATTATATCTATCCCACCATCTCGGCGGATACCAGAACGGCAAAAGTACGTTTTACGCTTCCCAATCCGGGAGGCCGGTTAAAACCCCAAATGTTCACGAATGTGGAAATCAGAATAAGCCTCGGCAAAAAGCTTGTCATTCCGGATTCGGCAGTGATCGATACCGGCGAGTCGCAAATAGTCTATGTGGATAAGGGAGAAGGCGCCTTCGAACCCCGTGAAGTAAAACTGGGCCTGAGAGCGGACGGAGAGGTGGAAGTCTTGCGTGGAATCAAAGCCGGTGAAAAAATCGCATCCTCCGCAAATTTCCTGATTGATTCCGAAGCTCAATTTAAGGGGGTAAAACCACTGCGCAGGAAATAGACGCGACTTCCTAAAAAGTCCATATGTCCCGATAAAATCGGGATTGCGCTGCAGCCCGTGTTGCTCAACGTACCAATAGTACGCCTCACGATCCAGGCTTTGCGCGCCTTGCCTCTGGAGCTTTTTATGAAGCCGATATGAAGAGGGGAAAATAATATTCCTTTCATGTATGAAATTTGATTGTGAAGTCATCATAGGTAAGCGAGTCTCGCTATGATTGCCAAAATCATTGAATTCAGCGCCCGCAATAAATTCATCATTTTTCTGGTGATCATTCTTGCCCTGGCCTGGGGCTACTGGGCTCTGAAGAACGCGCCGCTCGATGCCCTGCCGGATTTGAGCGATACCCAGGTCATTATCTACACCGAATGGACGGGCCGAAGCCCCGATCTGGTGGAAGACCAGATCACCTACCCCATTTCTTCCACTCTCCTTGCCGCTCCGCAGGTCCAGGCGGTCAGAGGGTTTTCCTATCTGGGCAGTTCCTTCATCTATGTCATTTTCAAGGAAGGGACGGATATCTACTGGGCGAGAAGCCGGGTGCTGGAATATCTGCAGGCCGTAAAAAACAAGATTCCCGCCGATGTGAATCCCGTGCTCGGTCCGGATGCGACAAGTCTGGGATGGGGGTTTTCCTATGCCGTTGTTGATGAGACAGGCGGGCATGATCTGGCCGAACTGCGCTCCATTCAGGATTACATCATCAAGCTCGGACTGGAAAGCGTTCCCGGTGTTTCGCAGGTCGCGAGCATCGGCGGTTTTGTCAAGCAGTATCAGGTGACAATCGATCCCAATCGCCTTCTGGCTTATGACATCCCCATTACAAAAGTAATGGAGGCAATCCGCAAAAGCAATCAGGACGTGGAAGGCCGGGTGCTGGAGATGTCCGGCGTGGAATACATGGTCAGAGGCCGCGGCTACATCAAAAACCTCCGGGATCTGGAAGACGTTTCGCTGGGCACGAATAATGCCGGGACGCCGGTCTTTTTGAAGGATGTCGCCCGTGTTCAGTTCGGGCCGGAAATCAGAAGGGGGTTGGCTGATTTGGACGGCAGGGGTGAAGTTGCCGGCGGCATTGTCGTTGTCCGCTTCGGGGAAAATGTCCTTTCCGTCATTGAACGGGTTAAAGAGAAAATTCAAAAGGACATTGCGCCCAGCCTTCCCAGGGGAGTAAAGATTGTCACGACGTATGACCGCTCCGACCTGATCAAGCGTTCCATTGGCACGCTGAAAGATGAAATCATCAAACTGGCCGTTGCGGTCAGTCTTGTCTGTCTCATCTTTTTGTTTCATCTGCCCAGCGCCCTCGTGGTCATCCTCACTTTACCCGTGGCGATCATTATTTCCTTTATCTGCATGTACTATCTGGGTGTTACATCCAATATCATGAGTCTCAGCGGGATCGCCATTGCCATCGGAGCCATGGTGGACGCCGCCATTATCATGGTGGAAAACTCACACAAGAAACTTGAAGATTGGGAAACGGCGGGAAGAGCGGGCAGCAGGACAGACGTCATTATTAACGCGGCCAAAGAAGTCGGCCCCTCGCTTTTCTTTTCTCTGCTGGTGATTATGGTGGGATTTCTTCCCGTGTTCACGCTCCAGGCTCAGGCGGGAAGACTCTTCAAACCACTGGCCTATACGAAAACATTTGCCATGCTCTTTTCTTCTTTTCTCGCGATTACCCTGACGCCGGTTTTGATGACTCTTTTCATCCGGGGCAAAATCAGGCCGGAGGAAAAAAATCCTATTAGTATCATCCTGCGCAAAGTTTATGAACCCATTGCCGGAGTTGCCCTGAAATTTAAGAAGACGGTGATTATTGCGGCGATCCTCATCATGGTTGTGACGGTTTACCCCTTTATGAAACTGGGTTCGGAATTTATGCCTCCTCTTTATGAAGGCGCTCTCTTTTATATGCCGGTGACCATGCCCGGAGCATCCATTTCCGAAGTGTCCGCCTTGCTCCAAATTCAGGATAAGATTCTGAAAAAAATTCCGGAAGTCGACCAGGTTTTCGGCAAGGCGGGACGGGCGGAAACGGCGACAGACCCGGCGCCTCTGGAAATGTTCGAGACGGTGATCAATCTGAAGCCGGAATCCCGGTGGCGTGCAGGAATGACGGTGGAAAAACTCAAGGACGAAATGAATGACGCGCTTTCCCTGCCGGGCGTGGCGAATTCCTTTACCATGCCGATCAAGGCCCGTATCGATATGCTGGCTACGGGAATCAGAACTCCCGTGGGAATTAAGATTCTGGGGCCGAACCTGGAAGAAATTGAAAAGATAGGCATCGCTCTGGAAAACAATCTCAAGGATATTCCGGGAACCCGCAGTGTTTACGCCGAGCGGGTGGCGACCGGTTATTTTCTCGATATCACTATTAAGAAAAATGAAGCGGCAAGATATGGCCTGACGGTCGATGACGTAGGCGAGGTAATTCAGGTTGCCATCGGGGGGATGAATCTCACCACGACGGTGGAGGGCCGGGAGCGTTATCCCGTTAACGTCCGGTATGCCAGGGAATTGCGCAATGACACGGAAAAATTAAAGAGAGTCTTGGTGCCGGTCATGACCGTGAACCGTCCGGCTGCCGACTCACCGGCCGGCGGCATGACCGGTGCATCAGGCACCGTCCAGATACCGCTGGGGGAACTGGCGGATATAAAAATTGTTAAAGGTCCGACGGCCATAAAAAGTGAAGAAGGCCTTTTGACTTCTTATGTCTTTATCGATTATTCAGGTTCGGATGTGGGCGGTTATGTTGATGCCGCCAGGAAAAAGGCAGCCTCCCTCAGGATACCTGAAGGATACCGGCTTTCCTGGAGCGGTGAATACGAATATATCGTTAAGACTCATGAGAGGCTGAAAATCGTGATTCCTCTCACCCTTTTTATCATTTTCATTTTGCTTTACTTCAATACGAAATCAGTCATGAAAACGAGCATTGTTCTGCTGGCGGTTCCGTTTTCCCTGGTCGGGTCTTTCTGGTTTCTCTATCTTCTCAATTACAACATGAGCATTGCCGTATGGGTGGGCATTATCGCCCTGGCGGGGCTTGACGCCGAGACAGGCGTCGTCATGCTTCTCTATCTTGATCTGGCCTATGAGAAGTGGAAAAAAGAAGGAAAAATGGCGACAGCGGCCGATCTGAAAGAGGCCGTCATGTTTGGCGCCGTTAAAAGAATTCGTCCCAAGATTATGACGGTGAGTGTTATTCTGGCCGGACTTATTCCTATCATGTTCAGTCATGGCGCCGGAGCCGACGTTATGAAGAGGATCGCTGCGCCCATGATTGGCGGCGTGATCACATCGACTATTCTGGAATTGATTATTTATCCGGCAATCTACATGATCTGGCGTGGCCGGAGCTTAAGTAAAGATTAAAATTTTCCAGGAGACGTCAAGGCATATAAAATCGCTTTTGTACGTAATCCTTTTAATGGTCTGACTCCTCATGATTGTCGTTTCGTCTGCCGGGATATTATTCATCCGGCAACGTTCCGGACGGGAAAAAATTAAATAAGTTGATTATTGCTTAAGATTAAATTATTAAGTTTCCTGTTCCATGGATCCATATAAAAAACGATTATGCGGCAACAGAACCCAAAAAGGGAGTAGAAATATGGATTGGCTTTGTCTGATATTAGCCGGTTTGTTTGAATGCGGGTGGGCTGTCGGGTTAAAATATACGGATGGATTTACCAAACCTGTTCCATCGCTGCTTACCGTTTTAGCTATGGCCATCAGCTTTTGGTTGTTATCGGTGGCCATAAAAACGATCCCGGTCGGCACGGCATACGCCGTCTGGACAGGCATTGGTGCGGTATCCGTCGCCATATTGGGCATGATTCTATTCGGTGAATCACGGGACGTCATGAGGATTGTCTGCTTGCTTCTCATCGTATCCGGCATATTCGGACTTAAACTGGTTTCCCCGTCATAAAGGCAATAAACAGAAAAGTTCCTTATTCGAATCATTAAAAAAACAGTTGACAAGATTATCGGGATATTTTATATATCCCCTCCAGGGGGATAGGATATGAAAATGAATACACATGAACACAATGATGACGTTATCAGGAGACTGTCCAGGATCGAAGGTCATGTTCGAGGCATAAAAAAAATGCTGGAGGATGGTCAATCCTGTGATCAGGTGCTCCTGCAATTATCGGCGGTAAGAGCCGCCTTGAACAAAGCAACAAAAATCCTGCTGGAGGACCATTTTGACAATTGCGTGCTCAACAAGAATAAGGATAAAGCCCTGGAAAAGGAATTAATGGAATTCCGCAAAACTTTCGACGGCTTTCTCAGTTTGAAATAGGGAGAAGCCTATGCATCGTGAACAAATAGAATCATGGCAGCATCATCACATATTTAATGTCGAGAAAAAATCGATTGAAAAAAGCACGTTCATTGTTGTGATGATAACTCTTATCACAATGTTTGCCGAAATCTTCTTCGGCTGGATGTCCAATTCGATGGCGCTTTTGGCTGACGGCTGGCACATGGGAACGCATGCCTTTGCGCTGGGAATATCACTGATGGCCTATATGATGGCCAGAAAATATGCAAAGGATCAAAGTTTCACGTTCGGTACCTGGAAGATTGAAATTTTGGGCGCTTACACAAGCGCCATTGTCTTGGGCCTCGTCGGCCTGATCATGGTTTATTCGTCTGTGCAGAGAATACTTCATCCGCTGAATATTTATTATAATCAGGCGCTGCTCATCGCCTTAATAGGTTTTTCGGTAAATGTTGTTTGCGCCGTAATCCTCAATAACGGCGGTCATGCTCATGAACATGCTCACCATCATGAAGACGATAAACATCATGATCATAACCATCAGCACGAAGATTTGAATTTTAAATCGGCCTATTTGCATGTCGTGGCCGACGCGTTAACATCCATCATGGCGATTGCGGCACTGGTCGGCGCCAAATATTTTAATTTTGTCTGGCTCGACCCGTTTATGGGAATCGTGGGCGCCGGTTTAATTATTCACTGGTCGTTCATGTTATTAAAAAAAACCGGCAGTATTTTGCTGGAACGTGAAATTGATAATCCGATCATTGAGGAAATAAAAAAC
>JAJFTS010000225.1 GCA_021372815.1 Deltaproteobacteria bacterium
TTCCCAGTTGTATCATGACTACCGGCGCGGCATTAAGTCCGGCTACGCCAAATTTGAAACTTTCCCCATCTGGAGCATTCCTCTGAAACACCCGGTCAATGTCGCCTACGAGGCGGCAACCGCCGATATCCGTGATTTTAATATGATCGATCCTTTTCATCTCGATGCCTACGGGGAAAAATCCGTTAATTACAACCGCGACGTGGAAGTTTTCCCGGTTCTCAGGAGAATTCTGGAAAAGATTACCGGTGAAAAATCGTTTTATCAATCTCCCACGGACATGGGGGTGAACCGCGCCGGTTTCGCCATCATCAACGATGAGGTGACTAAACAGGCATCGAAGATGGAAATCATCCGCCGTTACTTCCGTTACCGGTGCGAATACGCCATGGGCTTTGCCGACCGGGAAACCGTACAGCGCGCCGAATTGCTGATGAGAGACTTTAACCTGATGCCGGAAGATCGTCCGGTCGTCATCCCGGCGAGAGAAACAGCCGGGGTGGCCCCGGCAGAGGCGAGGGATTACGCAAGAGGCAATGAAGGCATTTTTTGCGGCGCCGCTCTGGAATTGAAAAACGGAACCATCGTGACGGGGAGCAATTCATCCCTGATGCACGCCGCAACCAGCATGGTTCTGCATGCCGTCAAGCATCTGGCGGAAATTCCGGATAAAATAAAACTGTTGCCGCCCCGGATCACCGATTCGGTAAAAAATCTGAAAACGGAAATCCTTGATGAAAAATCGGTAAGTCTGGACCTGGAAGAAGCTTTGATAGCCATCAGCATCAGCGCGACGAACAATCCCGCCGCTCAACTGGCTCTGGAAAAACTCAGAGACTTAAGAGATTGTGAAGCCCACATGACCCATATTCCCACACCGGGCGATGAAGCGGGACTGAGAAGACTGGGCATTAATCTAACCACAGATCCGAACTTCTCGACCAACGATTTGTTCATCACCTGATAAGTAATAAGTAGGCGGAAAAAAAGATAAATCTGTCTTTTCCGGGGAAATGTTCCACTTCCTGAAAAATCCCGCCAAACATCCGGCGAAACTGGTTGACAAAAAATACCTTTTATTTGATAATTTTTCAAATGAAGGAGGGGAATATGTCGATAAAAATTGCCATTAACGGTTTTGGAAGGATTGGACGGCTTGTTTTTCGGGCCGGATATAAAAGCAAAGATGTGGAGTTTGTGGCGATCAATGATCTGGCCGATACTAAAACACTTGCTCACCTGCTCAAATACGATTCGACGCACGGCACACTGGATGCGGAAGTCAAAACCGGCAGCAATTCCATCATTGTTGACGGAAAAGAAATAAAAACATTTTCCGTCAGGGAACCGGAAACATTGCCGTGGAAAGATCTGGGGATCGATGTTGTTTTGGAGAGCACCGGAAAATTTACGGATAAAACGGGTGCCGGAAAACATATCGAAGCGGGCGCCAAAAAAGTTGTGGTCTCCGCACCGGCGAAAAATCCCGATGTCACCTTTGTTCTCGGCGTCAATCAGGAAGTTTACGACAAAACCAAGCACAACATTATTTCCATGGGGTCGTGCACCACAAACTGTCTGTCTCCGATTGTTAAAATACTGCATCAGGAATTCGGCATTGAATACGGCCTGATGACAACGATTCATTCCTTTACCAACGATCAGGTTGTTTTGGATGAACCACACAAGGATTTAAGAAGAGCGCGGGCAGCGTCTCTTTCCATGATACCAACAACGACCGGCGCGGCCAGGGCGATCGCGGAAGTTATTCCGGAAATGAAAGGAAAACTGGACGGACTGGCCATTCGCGTGCCGACGCCGAATGTTTCCCTGGTTGATTTTGTGGCAACGCTCTCAAGGGCAACCAATAAAAATGAAATCAACGATAAATTTCGTGAATACGCCAAAGGGGCGATGAAAGGAATTCTCGCGTGTTCGGAAGAAGAACTTGTTTCCCGGGATTTCAACGGCAACAAACATTCTTCCATCGTGGATATGCCCAACACAACAGTCATCGGCGGCAATATGGTCAAGATTCTCTCCTGGTATGACAATGAATGGGGCTTTTCCAACAGAATGCTGGAACTGCTTTCTTTTATAATGAAATAGATAAAGATAAGGATTGGATTATGAAGTACATTGATCAAATAGACATGAAAGGCAAAAGAGTTTTCCTGCGGGTCGATTTTAATGTCCCGATGGATAAGGAAGGAAATGTTACCGGCGATAAGCGCGTGCGGGCCAGCATCCCGACGATTAATTACGCGCTGGATAAGGGGGCTAAATTAATCATCGCCTCCCATCTCGGCAGACCGAAAGGCAAGAGAGTTGCCGAGATGTCGCTCAAGCCGGTGGTCAAGGTTCTGTCGGGCCTTCTGCAAAAAGACGTCACGTTTTTGGATGATTGTGTAGGACCGGCGGTGGAGCAGGCGGTCGGCAAAATGAAAGAAGGGGAGATCATCCTTCTGGAAAATCTCCGGTTTCAACCGGGCGAAGACAAAAACGACGCGGAGTTTGCCAAACAACTGGCTGCGCTTTGCGACATTTACATTGACGATGCGTTTGCCGTCTCGCACCGTGCCGCGGCTTCCAATTCGGCCATTACTGAATTTGTGCCGGTGTGCGCAGCGGGATTCCTGCTGAAGAATGAAGTCGAATATTTCAAAAAAGCCATGGTCAATCCAGCCAAGCCTCTGGCGGCGATCATCGGCGGAGCGAAGGTTTCCGATAAAATCGGCCTTCTGGAGAATCTCATCGAAAAAGTGGATAAAATCATTATCGGCGGCGGGATGGCCTTCACCTTTTTGCGGGCGGCAGGTTATGAAACCGGTAAATCGCTTTGCGAGGAAGACATGTTGGATACGGCACGCAGGATTGTGGATAAAGCCAAGCAGAAAAACGTGCAGTTTTTATTGCCGGTAGACGCCGTGGTTGCTCAGGCCGCCACGGCAGAAGCCGAGGCCAAGGTCTGCGGCGTAAAAGAAATTCCCAAAGAATGGATCGGTCTGGATATCGGACCGGCCACCATTGCTTTGTTCAGTGATGCTTTGAAAGGCGTCAAGACGGTTATCTGGAACGGCCCCATGGGGATGTTCGAACTAGCGTCTTTCAGCAAGGGAACGTTTGAACTGGCGGGGGCCGTAGCCAATTGCGGAGCGCTTTCCATTATCGGCGGCGGCGATACGGACACGGCCATTAAAAAAGCAGGCCTGAGTTCAAAGATGTCTTATATTTCCACCGGCGGCGGCGCTTTTCTGGAATGGCTGGAAGGAAAGACCCTGCCCGGCATTGCCGCGCTGGAAAAATAATATTGAGGTATTAAACCATGAGAAAATGGATTGTAGCCGGCAACTGGAAAATGCACAACACCATTGCCGAATCAATCGCTCTGGCCAAAGCCATTAAAGAAGGATCAGCCGGTATTCAGAGCGGAGCCATTGTTTTAGCTCCGCCTTTCACCGCTCTTTTCAGCGTCGGCGAAACAATAAAAGGCTCGAACTTATCACTGGCCGCGCAGAATATGCATTATGAAGACAAGGGAGCCTTTACGGGTGAAATTGCCCCGTCCATGCTCAAAGATACCGGATGCGCTTACGTAATTCTCGGCCATTCGGAGCGTCGGAAGTATTTTCATGAACGGGATAATGACGTTAATCTGAAAGTCAAAAAAGCTCTGACCTCGGGGTTGATTCCCATCATGTGCGTGGGAGAGACCGACGAGGAAAGAGAGAAAGGTGTAACGCAGGATGTTGTCGGCAGACAGGTGCAGCAGGGTTTAAACGGCGTCGAAAAGATTGAAAATGTCGTTATCGCCTATGAACCGGTCTGGGCGATCGGTACCGGAAAAGTCGCCACATCCGCGCAGGCGCAGGAAGTGCACGCCTTTATTCGCGGCCTCCTGAAAAATACCTTCGGCGGCAAAAAGGCTGATGATATTTGTATTCTCTACGGTGGAAGCGTTACCAAAGATAATGTCGGCGATTTGATCGCCATGAATGATATTGACGGCGCACTGGTCGGTGGAGCGTCTTTAAAAGCCGATGGATTTCTGGGAATCATCAAAGAAATTTCCGGAAGAAAATAATTTCATACGATTCTTTTAGTGCAGAAAAGGCTTGGGGGATACAAAAGGGGTATGCCCCAAGCCTTTAAATAAGCGCGTATAAAGTAATTATTCTCTCTAAACATCTCGTGGAGAAAATAATTGGCAAAAGCACAACGATCATATCTCCTGCCGTCATGGCGGCAATGGTTTGTTAAAGGACATTCGGGAGCCGGGGGAAAATGAATAATTCGCATAGTTCCTTCACAGGAAAAACTTTGCTGTTGTCGGGTCTTGTCTTTCTGACGATGATCATAATCGGTTGCGGATCATCCGACTCGCCTCAAAGTTCCAGCGATGTATCTTATGAATTCAATGTTACCGATTCACCCGCTACAACTACCTCCGACGATGAGCCTTACATGGAAGAAGAGGCCGTTTTTGAGCAGATTCCGGGGATGGTCGGACATCATGCCGCGACACTGACGATTTTTGCCGACGGCGAGATGCTGGCCGGCTGGTATTCTTACAGCGGAGATCATGAGTTGTCGGGATCGGCGATTTATCTGTCGCGAAAAAAACCCGGTCAGTCGTGGGAAGCTCCGCAACTTCACATCGACCGTTCGGCAGGCGACGGCAATCCGGTGCTTTACAGTGAAGACGATCATGTATGGCTTTTTCAGGCGGCAGTTCCCGGCGGCTGGGACACTTCCCATATTGAAGTTCAGGAATCCACCGACAGGGGCGTAAATTGGACCGATCCTGTCGTTCTGGGACCGACATTGGGGCCGAACGTTAAATATCCGCCGGTACGCCTGGATGACGGAACTCTGCTCTTGCCGGCGTATAATGAGATTTCGACGAAATCGATATTCTTTGAGTCGACCGATGGAATAAACTGGAGTCAACGGTCGTCGGTGAACAGCACGCCGGGAAATTCTCAACCGTCATTCGTTCAATTAAGCACGGGCCGTTTAATCAGTGTGATGCGCAATGAAGGACAGGGATGTTTATGGGTATCGGCTTCGAATGACAAGGGGGATACATGGTCGGAACCGAAAGACAGCGGCTTTTTAAATCCCGCAAGCGCCGCTCAGATGATTCGTCTGGCGAATGGGCATTTGGTCCTGATTTATAATGACAGTGACACGGAGCGCAGGCCCCTTTCGATCGCGCTTTCGGCAGATGAGGGACGTACCTGGCCGTATCGAAAAGTCCTTAAAGACGGGACAGACACGTACAGTTATCCTTTTGCGGTTCAGGATGCTTCCACGGGAATCATTCATATTCTCTACAGCCTGAATCGTGACAAGATCATGCACATCGCTGTCAACGAAGCATGGATCATTTTATCGTCTTACATATTTTAGGAAGCGAGCCGGAGGATTGCGAACAGTGATTTTCTCCGGTTTTGGATTTTAGGAAGAAATAAGCGGCTCAATATCTGCGGCTTCGATTAAAAACAATCCTTGCTTTGTTCTCTTCTTTAATTGTTGAGTATCCGAAAAAAAAGAATTCTTTGGCGGTTTGCGGTCAAGATTTTATTGACATACAAAATCCTTCTTCTTATACTTCCACAGCGCCATAATAATATTTGATCAGTTTGATGCCGAACAAAGATATATTTGCAGTTCATTGCAGATATAACGTTAATGGTTTGCTCCGGCTCATCCTGCTCTTAAAAAGATATGGAGGAATATGCATGATAAAAAAGACCGAAGAATCATTTGGATCGAGAATCCGAAGACTCCGAGAAGCAAAGGGACTTACTATAGAAAGTCTTTCCCTCGATGCCGGTTATCCGGCGGACTTTCTGAAAAAGATTGAAGAAGGTAAGATGGCCCCGCCTGTCGCGGCCGTGCTTCAGCTGGGCCGCATCTTCAACGTGGACATGAATCAATTACAGGATACCCGCAGTAAAGAAGCAGCCAAGAGACGGACAACCAGTCACAAGAAGAGAGTTGCTTCGTATGCCTATGCGCCCCTGACCAAACCGGGAGAGGAAAAACACTTGAGAGCTTATCGTGTCTCTATTGATCCGAAAACAGAACATAAAGGCGTTGAGTATCACCATGAGGGCGAGGAATTCATCTATGTGCTTCAGGGGGGGCTGAAAATTCAGGTGGGTCAGAATATGTCAACCTTAAAGAAGGGCGGGTGCATCAATTTTGATTCTTCCCTTTCTCACAAATTAAGCAATCCAACCCGGGAAAAGACCCAACTCCTGGTTGTCATCTACGTGCCTTAAGGAGGGGTTATGTCTTTTCAACTGACTGCGGAACAGAAAATGGTCAGACTCATGGCCAGAGATTTTGCGAGAAAGGAATTGGAGCCTGTAGCAGCCCAAAGAGATAAGGAAGAAATATTCCCGATGGATGTGGTGAAGAAGATGGGGGAACTGGGACTGCTCGGCATGATGGTGCCGGTGGAGTACGGCGGCGCCGGAGCGGGTGCGGTCAGCTACTGTTTGGCTCTTCAGGAAATAGCCTATTCGTGTGCCTCAACAGCGGTGACCATGTCCGTGGCCAATCTCTCTACCGAACCGTTGTTGAAATTCGGCGATGAAAAGCAAAAGGCGAAATATCTTATCCGGCTTGCCCAGGGAGAACTGCTGGGATGCTTCGCCCTGACCGAGCCCGGTGCGGGATCGGACCCCGGCAGCCTTTCTATCAAGGCAGAGGACAAAGGAAATCATTATCTCATCAACGGAACAAAGGTATTTATTACTCACGGACAGTATGCCGATGTAGTGAATCTCATTGCCCGGACCGGTCCGGAAAAAGGCAGCAAGGGACTTTCGGCTTTGATCGTGGAAAAGGGCACGCCTGGATTTTCCATAGGCACCAGGGAAAATAAGATGGGATTGCGGGCTTCCAACACGGTGGAACTTCTCTTCAACGATTGCAAAGTTCCGAAAGAAAATCTGGTAAGCAAATTGGGCGCCGGATTTAAGATCGCCATGACGGCCCTGGACAGCGGCCGCATCGGCATCGCGTCGCAGGCTTTGGGCATTACCCGCGCCTGCCTTGACGAAGGGATCAAGTACGCCAAAGAACGTAAACAGTTCGGCAAGGCCATCAGCTCGTTCGAAGCCATTCAATGGATGATTGCCGACATGGCGACAGGGATAGAGGCGGCGAATTTACTTGTTCTGTCTGCTGCCTGGAAAAAAGACCAGGGTGTGCCTTTTACCAAAGAGGCTTCGATGGCCAAACTTTTTGCTTCGGAACTGGCGAACAAAAGCGCCTATCTCGCTCTGCAAATCCACGGCGGGTACGGCTATCTCAAGGATTTCAAAGTTGAAAGGCTCTATCGTGATGCAAGGGCGACTTCCATCTATGAAGGCACATCGGAAATACAGAGGCTGGTCATAGCGAGGGAGCTTTTGAAAGACCAGAACTACGGATGAAATGAACATGCGCGGCAGGCATGTTGGAGAGGTTCTGAAAAAAATACAGGAAGGAGATAACGATGGATTTTGAATTGTCAAACGAAATGAAGATGCTGGCTGATATGGCCTACAAATTTGCCGTTCAGGAAGTTGAACCTGCGGCAAAGATGGCGGATGAGGAAGAAAAGTATACACCGGAGATCCGGAAGAAGGCCGGTGCCAACGGTCTGATCGGCTGCTGGATTCCCGAGGAATACGGCGGCAGCGGAGCCGGTTTCCTGGGCAATACCATCATTACAGAACAGATTTCCCGGGTATGCATGGGGATCGGTCTGAATGTCACCGCGGCCACCTTCGGATGTGAAAACATTCACTTCTATGGAACAAAAGAGCAAAAGGAAAAATACCTCCCTCCGGTTTGCGCGGGAGAGGCTGTATTTGCCGGAGCCTATACCGAGCCCAACGCGGGGACGGATGTGGCGGGTTACAAGACAAGGGCCGTCCAGGACGGTAATGATTATGTCATCACCGGCAATAAAATGTTCATCACCAACGGCACGGTGTGCAACTGGATGGTTGTCCAGGCCGTTACCGATCCGGAGCAGCGAGTTCACAAGAGCTTCAGCCAGTTTATCGTACCATCCGACGCGCCGGGGATAACCAGAACGAAGATCAAAGGGAAACTGGGGATCAGAGCCAGTGATACGTCGGAAATAGCTTTGGAAGAGGTGAGAGTCCCCAAGGAAAACCTCGTCGGGATGAGAGGCAACGGTTTTCACCAACTGATGCATTTTTTTGACACAACACGCGTAATGGTGGCGGCTCAGGGATTGGGACTTTCCCAGGCCTGTCTGGACGAGTCGGTCAAATACTGTAAAGAAAGGACCGCTTTCGGGAAGCCGTTAGGGGCATTCCAGATTACACTGCAAAAGCTCTCCGAGATGTGGATCAGGATAGAAGCCCTGCGCAACATCACGTACAAGGCAGCCTGGCTGATCGATTCCGGCCATCCGGATTATCATCTTTCCGCAATGGCCAAGTATCTCGCCGGGCAGACAGCGGTTTTCTGTGCCAATCTGGCCGTGGAACTTCACGGAGGATACGGATACATCGAAGAGTACAAGGTGCAGAAATATTACCGTGACGCCAAGATTCTCGAACTTTACGAAGGAACCAAGGAAGCCGAGGTCATGACGCTCGGCAAAGTTCTTCTTTCACGTTAATGATGTGATTTATTTTTTTTATCGGTATCAATCCGCAGACCGGTGCCTCCTGAAAAATGATGCCGGTCTGCGGAAATTTTATGGCGCTTATTTATTTTGCAGTTTGACCACTTTATACCCTTGTTTGCGCAGTAAATTGACCAAGCCGTCAGCGCCGACAAGATGCGCCGTTCCCACGATGATCATGGTGTTCCCCGAACCGTTCAGATAAGCCTTGATATCCGTCAGCCATTTGTTGTTCCTGTCCACAATCATGGTCTTATATAATTTCGGATAATTCCTCAGCTCTTTAATGTAAAGCTCTTCCATCCGGGATTCATTGCCGTTCCTCCAGGCGGCCAGATATTCGTCCAGCGCCGATTCAATCCGATTGAGTTCCTCTATGGATTCGATGATTTGATCGCTTCCCAGACCGGCATCCATTGAAAGAAGAAGTTTGATCTGCTGATCAACTGTTTCCAGACTTCCGGTGGCTTTTCCATCCTGCCGGGCTTTTTCCTGGAAATAATAATCGATCCCTTTCTGGGGATCGGCGCCGATCCTGTTCATTTCCAGAACGGTCAGCATCGTGACAAACAAGGCCGGCTTAAAAAGCTGGTATTGTTCCAAAGAATAATTCCGCTCTTTGCAGAATTTTTCCGCTTTGGCGTAAGCCGCCGGAGAAACATGATCTTTCAGCGTGGAACCGTCAATGTAAATCGCGCCGCTCAGAAAATCTCCCATGAAGGCCGGGTCTTCTTCTGCGTCGGGCTGGACCTCAAAGACGATTTTACGGGAATCCTTATAAGCTGTAAAAAATTCGGCAGGCAGAGGATAGTCGGATGCCCTCAGGATGTGGAAAGAACCGGCCAGATAGACATTTCCCCTGGAAGAGCTGACCATCCAGACGGAGCTTTCCGCCCGGACATTTGAAGATATAAGTAAAAGAAACAATAACAGCGTCGTTTTCAGCAAATGGGGTTTCATGAGATTCTCCTTTCGTCAAACTAATTAATATTACTACAGATTACCGATACGAGCAAGAATTTCGATAAAGCGAGAGCCATTTTTTATATTTCTTCACAAATTATTTTTTCTCTTCAAGTCAATTGTTTATTCTTAAAAACAAATGAGTTACACCGCCGCCGGAACTCGATTGGTGTAATTTCCCGGTTTCCGCTATTGACTTTTCTCCGTATTCCCTGTAAGAAATCCGTGACCTTTTAAGGGAGATAGTAGATGGTCCCGGTCACCACCAAACCTTATTTAAATAGTTTTGTCTTATTCAGACGGCAGGGGGAGTCCCTGCATCATTTTTTATTAATCAAAGATAAAATCAAAAAATATTTTACCGCCTGCTTAAACGATAGGCAAGGGTGTGCAAGCATTTTATTCCCCATCCTTTGCCGGATCATTCGACCGGCGAGATTCGTTGCGCTCCGTTTCCGGAGATTTGAGCCGAGGACAATTTACAGTGATGACGGTGCTGTTGACGTAACAGCTGATATTAAATTTTGTGTTTCACCAATTCAAGAAGGAGGATTTTAACATGGCACAAGCTCAGGTATTTGAGAATAAAAAGCCGGTGCTCGGCATCAATAGTCTGGGAAGAATAGGAAAATTAACATTGTGGCATCATATTAACCGGAAATATTTTAAAGAAATTATCATCAATCAGGGACGGGAAATAGGCACGGGGCTTGATTCTGTCGTCCAGGCGATAGAAAAAGACTCCACCTACGGTCTGATGCATAAATTTTTATATGGAGTAAAAGCGGAAAGATTCATTGAGATTGTCGATGAAAAACAGGGGAAACTGCTGATTGACGGCATTCCCGTGACGGTTCTGCGTGAAGCCAGAAATCCCGCCGATATTCCGTGGCGGCAGTACGGCGCGGACATCGTTGTGGACTGCACGGGAAAATTCAAGGATCCGACGGTGGCGTCGGACAACAAAAGCGGCTCCATTCGCGGACATTTAAATGGCGGAGCGAAAGTAGTGATCAACTCGTCTCCTTTCAAAATCAAAAACAAGGCCCTCTCTCTGCCGGAGGATGCTGCGACCATGATTTACGGGATCAATCACACGTCGTTTAATCCCAAAAAACATCTGATTGTTTCCGCCGCATCCTGTACGACCACGGGACTGGCTCATATGGTCAAGCCTCTGCTGGAAAATGAAGAAACAAGCAATATTCTGACAGCGTCCATGTCCACCGTTCATGCGGTGACCAATACCCAGAGCGTGCTGGATAGTGTTCCCAAGGCCGGCGAAAAAGATTTGAGGAAAAACCGGAGCATTCTGGACAGCATCATTCTGACGTCCACCAATGCCGCTAAAGCGCTGGCGGAAGTCATTCCCCAGGTCCAGAACATCGGCTTCATGGCTGATTCCATCAGAATACCGGCCAGCACCATGTCCCTGATTGTCCTGAACGCAACTTTCCAGGCGCGTCGGGGTGCGGCGACGACCATTAACACAAAAATGCTCAACGAATTATACAGCAAAGCGGCTGCCAATAATCCCGATAAACTGATGAGATTCACGATGGAACAAAACGTGTCTGCCGATCTTTTCGGCATTGACGCAGCCGTAATCATTGAAGGTCAGTTTAATCACACGCGGACAGCATTCATTAATCTGGATTGCTCACATATTCCGAATCTGCCCGCGGATATTGCCAAGGCGTTTCCCGAAAAGGTTTTGAAAGTGCCCGTTGTTCATGCCAAAATATTCGGCTGGTATGATAATGAATACGGCAGCTACACCAACAGGATGGGGGATCTGACGGTTTACATCCACAAGAATATTTTATAAGAAAATATTTGCGGTTGCTTTTAAAGCTCATTGGCCGTGGATGGCGGTCAATGAGCTTTTTCTATTCGGATTCGCTTTCATGCTTCCCCATATAAACAGTGCCGCTCCAGCCGTCGATGCTGATAAAATCCCCCGATTTTATAATGTGTTCTTCGATGGTTGCGTACCCATCAGTCTCGTAAACCTTGAGCTTGCTGAAACCAACGACGCCGACCTTGTTGATCTGCGGAATAGTTACCGCGGCATGCGAAGTACTTCCGCCTTTGGCTGTAAGCAGTCCTTCAACCAGCAAAAGAACCCCGACGTCATCAGGAACGGTATCGGGGCGTACCAGAATGAGAGGCGTTTGGGGCTCCTCGCTGCGAAAACGCTTGATATCCGTTTCCGAATAAACCGCTCTGCCGCACAACGCGCCGCCGTTCACCCCAATGCCTGTTCCGAGAACGGATGATTGTAATATTTTCGTATCCTTGAATCGTCTCCATTTTTGCGTCGTGATCTGGTTCATGTCGCGGGTCTGCAGAATATACAGCTTGTCCCTTGTCTGTCCTTCAAAGGTAAATTCGATTTCCTGATGATTGAAACCCTTTTCGTAAATCAGTATTTCGGAAATTCTCAACAACTCTTTGTAAATTTCAGGGAATTTCGCTTCCAGCGAAATCGTTGAATCCCTGTATTCCGTAATTCTTTGTTTTTCCGAAATAGGATATGTTTCCACCAGACCGGAGACGATGTCATCTCCCTGCACGCCGAAAATAAAATCTCCGTAAAGGGTTACATCGGAAGAAGAGCTTTTCGGCTCCCGGGTGAAAATAACCCCTGACCCTGAATTTTCATCGAGATTTCCGAAGACCATCTTCTGGACAATGACGGCAGTTCCCCATTTATCGGAAAGATGCATTTGATGGCGGTAAATTTCCGCCTGTTCCGAATACCAGGAATCGAAGACCTGCAAAATGGCATGCCGCAGCTGATCCAGCGGTTTATCTTTGAACTCAATGCCGTGGTCTATTAGTCCTTTCTTATAGGAAAGAGCGATTTGTTTCATCTGCCCCGGTGGAAACTGAATCTTTCTTTCCACGCCGTATTTTTGCTTGAATTCATTGATGATCGCGTCGAAATAATTCCGGTCCATTCCCTGGAACATGCCCCATGTCTGCAAGAACCGGCGATAAGAATCCCATGACGCCCATTTGAATTTTTCCTGCTCACTGAGATTTTCCGCGATTGCTTCATTGATGCCCACGTTCAAAAAGGATTTCATCATCCCCGGAAGAGAAACCGTGGCGCCGCTTCGAACCGACAGAAGCAATGGATTGCGCCGGTCGCCGAATTTACGGCCGGTTATTTTTTCCAGCCGTCTGATTTCCTTGTTGACCCGGACAGCGAGATCATTAAAAATATATTTATAACCGTAAACCGCGTCATATCCTCTGAAAACTTCCGTGGTGATGATAAATCCCGGAGGCACGTTGAAGCCGAAGGAGATCAATTCTTTGAGGAAATATCCCTTGTTGCCGAGAAGGATCTGGTTATCCAGTTTTTTATCTTTTTTGTAAAACGAGGAAACCGTCAATTCCGGGTTATAGGCCATCACAACTTTTAAAATCTGTTGATTGTCCTTGAATTTTTCCGATTCGGCATTGAGGGTTTTGATGACCGCGTTGACAAAATTATCCAGTACCTGAATACCGAAAGCCGAAGATATCAAACTTCGGATAAAATTTTCCGAGTGCTGATAAATTAATTTTTCATTTTTTTTATGTCCTGATTTTGTATCGGTTTCAGCGTCCCGATGATATATCTGCCTGATGATGACGGAAAGATTGGCGCCGTGAACCTCTATGTAATTGTTGCGAATAATATCCTGAATATCCTTGGATATGAAACGGAAGATATCCACGTATTGTTCCAGGGAAAACTGCTTTATGGACAGGGCGTTCGTGACGTACTTGATTTTCGACGCCAGTCCTTCCGTGGCAATTCCCTCCATTTCCAGAGCACTGACGTAAAGCCAGAGATATGTGTGTATTTTTTTAATTGTTTGCTTGGTAATGAATTTCAGATTGAATGACTGACCCATTTCTTCAAAAAGCATCGTAGCCAGGCTTTCCAGCCTCAGGGACAGACCAACCGCCTCGAACTTCTTTTCATAGTAGGTGCCATACATGGAAGGAATTCCTGCCGCAATATGCCTTTTATAATAAATGTTTTCATAAGACGGCGTTTTCTTCGGAGAAACAATTCGTTCCTTCAAGACGGATAAAAATTTCAGAATAATCGTAATGCTGCGGTAATAATTTTTGGTGTTCAAAGCACGTTTCAGCGATGTTATATCAGCTTTGGGAAAAGCATTGACCGTTTCCAGATCTTTCAGCAAATCGATAAACAGCGGATAATATTTTTTGTAAAGCAACTGGTACATACGGATCATGATTTTGATCCGTTCCTGATCTCTTTCATTAACGCCCCTGACGTGATTCAGTTCCCGGCAGACCTTTTCCTTATCCCAGTTGAGAAAGTTCAGAGGGGTATTATTGATTTTTGTGAAAAAATATCGAAAAGCTTTATGCATTCCGTCGAAATATTCTCCGGAATTCAGAACCTGCGCGTAAACTTCATCGGGAATATGCTCACGCAGAAAATTCTTATTGCCGGAGCTCCAGTATTGAAAAATATCCTCGATAAATTTGACCAGCAGACTGTTGCTCTCCACGTGTGATTGTTTTCGTAAAAAGTAAATCAGCTTGTCATCACGGAAGGAAAGCTCATCAACTTTGGTTGATATTTCCCTTAACTCGCCTTCCGCTCCTATTTCATTGAAATAGACGGGGAAAATCCTGAGAAGCTGTTTTATCAGATTGTACGCCGGGGCGATGTCGCTGTTAAGCAGGGTGGAAATATCTTTCTGGATAAGATCTGTGTCCCGGACAAAAACTCCACCCATTTTTAAATTGATGATCAGCGCGGAAATCAATTTTTTTGTCCATCTCGGTTTCATTCCGATAATCTCCAGCCAGGAGCGGATATTGATGATATGAGCCGGATTGACTTTAACCTGCCACTCTTCGGTTGATCCGCTAATTTCAGGATGCTGGAAACCGTAAGCGATCAACTCGTCAATAAACGTGTCCACAAGGGGATGATTGTCCTGTGCAAAAACCTCTTTAGCCGTCGTTGTTATGCAATCAAAAATCGCCGTGCTGAATTCATACTGGGATTTGTTTTTTTTCAGGAAACCGAATATTTTGCGTACAAAGTCGGGAAGACTTTCCTTCCTGGCTTCCTGGAAAACCATTTTCAAAGAATGATTGATTTCCCTGAGCGCGCTGGCGTGGATGTCGGCAAGACTGGGAATATCCATTACATTAAGCAGAAACCGAAGTTTTACGAGATGCTGTCGTCCCTGGTACGTTTCTGACTTTTCCAGTTGATCGGCGGTCAGCAAATACCCGTTTACGATCTGGAAATAATCGGGCAGATCAAGATAGAGTTTTATTCCGTCGTTGTTTTCTTTCTGTTTGTCCGGACAAAGATTTTCCAGCTTTTCAATGAGTACTTGCAGATATCCGTGGCTCAACGGCTGGATGAATTGCCTGTAGGTGTTAATGGATTCCTCGGTTTCTCCATCTCCCGTGATCAGCCATTCGGACGGATCCGGCTGGGCAAGCCAGAACTGATAGGTGATTTTGAAAGTTTTATACGCTAAACTTTCAAACAGAGGAATCCGGATGTTCAGGTCTCTTTGGGTAATACTGTTAATGATTCTTTTCATGTAAAAAGAGCATTTCTTAAAGATAACCGGATATTGATCGACAAAATCGGTCAGCGACTGGGCGAACTCGGTAAAAAGATTCAGATTTCTCGGAAGAAATTCGTTACTCTGTGTGAGTATCGTATCCATATAGTCGAACAAATAATGTATCGCACTGTCTTTCACGTCATCGCTGGATGAAGATTCGATAACATCAAGATAAATGCGCAGCATAATGGAAAGAGCGGAGAGACCGTCCTGATGATTATTGTAGATGTAGAAGTCTCCGATGGAAACCGATTTCAATTCTTTCAGCACATATTCCCAGTTTACAAAGGGATGGTTTAATTCCGTCAGAAGTTCGCGGGTCTTTTTTTGCAGACCGTAGTGGTTCTGGGCAACTTTAAGCAATGGAGAATACTGATCCGGAATTTCTATGGCCACGGCCGTCCTCTCCAGATTTACTTTCAGAGCGGATGAGCCCAGTTCCTCGCTTTTTTTATTTGGATTATTTTTGTTTGCCATATTGGAAGACCTTTAGGAAAAAGATTAATCAGAATATGCTTATTTTTTCAAGCCCGGACCATATCATGCTGAAATAATGGATGTTCTTTGCAAAAGTTTGTTTTGATTACGGCAGAAAGGCTTTAAATAACAATAAGCTCCGATAATGCCCGGTTTTAAACGGGGCTTTATCGGAGCAAAAGATTATGTTTCAGAAAAGTATTTATTTCTTTTTTGCCGTTTTTTTTGCGGTCTTTTTTGCGGGTTTTTTTGATTTCTTTTTGGCAACGGTTTTTTTTACAGATTTCTTTTTCGCAACCGGTTTTTTCTTTGGTGTCGCTTTTTTTACGGTTTTTACTGTTGTAATTTTTTTCGGCACCGCCGCCACGGTGTGAGCTTTCTTTGTTTTTGCCGGGCCCAGATTGACCATCGGTTCTTCGCAGCAAATAAGATCAATTGTAGCACAACCGCATTCCTCGTCTACAATCACTTTTAGTCCGCATACTTCACAACTCAGAACATCTCCAGCTTTTGCTCTCGACATTTTTCTCCTCCTCGTTGTGAGGGGCTCAACATCCTCCCTCCGATTTTTTTCTCATTCTAATCGAAAATTATTTTTTTTCAAGCATAAATTGTTAATTTTTTTAAAAACATAGACAACTTGACATTCACTTGTGATTTGATATTATCCTCCAAAAAATGATTTTTGCTTCGGGTTAAATTTTCATTTAAAAAATCTCCAAAAATAAGCACGAATTTGCCGGTCAAAAAGTGCCGCAAGTTGTATGCTGAAATAATCGGGTAATTTATGCCGTTAAAGAAGGAACAAAAATATCGAAGCTGGGTGGAAGTTGATCTTGATCATTTCATCGGCAATCTGAAAGAAATAAAAAGGCTCATCGGCCCGAAAGTCGATTTTATGATGACGGTTAAAGCCGACGCTTACGGGCATGGCGCCATAGAAATATCGAATGTTGCGCTGAAAAACGGCGCGCGAATGCTGGGTGTGGCCAACGCCGACGAAGGCGTGCAGTTAAGAATCAGCGGCATCGAAGCGCCCATCGTTATTTTAGGTCCTTCAACCACCGCCGAAATCGAGCAGATTATCAAATACAACCTTACCCCTTCTGTTTCGGATCTTGTTTTTGCAAGGAAATTAAATACCGCGCTTGTAAAATCCGGCCGGAAGCTACCGGTGCATATCGAAGTGGATACGGGAATGGGACGCGGCGGAACCATGCATACCGAGGCTGTAAAACTTGTCCTCGATATGTCCGGATTATCCAGCCTTAAACTGGAGGGAATTTTCAGTCACTTTGCTTCCAGCGAAAAAATGATTTCTTATAACGACATGCAATGGAAATATTTTTCGGATTTACTGGCCGATATCGAGTATCGTGGAATCCGTATCCCCGTCCATCATATAGACAACAGCGGCGCGATTTTAAATTATCCCGCCTATAAATTGAACATGGTCCGGCCGGGCATTATGACCTACGGCATATATCCCTCGCCGGAAAACGAATCAAAGGCCCGGCTTGCGCCGGTGATGTCTTTTAAAACCAGCATTGTTTTGCTGAAAGATTTTCCGGCAGGATACGGTATCGGTTACAACAGCACCTTCGTAACCTCTCGGCCGACGCGTATTGCGACAATTCCGGTCGGTTACGGTGACGGTTACGCCTTTATTCTCTCCAATAAGGGCGAAGCGTTGATCCGGGGCAGGCGTGCGCCCATTGTCGGACGGATTTCGATGGACATGTGCACGATTGACGTTACCCATATTCCCGATTGCAGAGTCGGCGATGAGGTCGTTTTGCTGGGCAGACAGGGAAAAGAATATATCAGCGCCAACGAAATTGCCGCCAAGGCCCAGACCATCAGCTATGAAGTTCTCTGCGCTCTGGGAAAAAGAGCGCCGCGGATTTTTCTGCAGAAAGGAAGAAAGGAAACATTCGAGCCCCGATTGCGGCGGATATTTATTCCGGAAGAGGAAAAATCCATTTCCCGTATCGACAGCATTATTCGTCACTGCATGCAGACGCGCGCGCGCAACGAAGAACTCGGCGACGCTATTTATTACGAAATGTTTGAAACTCTGTTCGGCAATGAAGACCGGCGACTCGAGCTGCGTTCCGGCTTCCGCTACAACATTCGCATCGGACGGGCGCCGAAAACGAAAGCTTTCGGAAATTCCGAAAATTATTTTCGTGTCAGCACGCATGTCGAATATAAGAAGATCATTCGCGATAATGTTTTTATGATCGGCTGCGCTTCCAGTAATGCGCAGCTGTCTGCGTTGTTTGAAGATCCGCGCTGCGAATACCGCTGGCTTTTAAGCGACGGCAAGACCTTGTCCCTCGAAAGAGATTTCACCGTCGAACAGGTGCGCATTGACAACGAAATCATTCCCATCATCGAAACAAAAAAGACAAAACGCGGATATGAAGTCTGGTGCGGCTCCGAAGAGCTGAAGAAAAAAATAAACAATGAAGTTAAAATCGAAATAGAAATTGCCACATGGCAGTCAAAAGAAAAACGCATCTTTCCCGTTTATCTTGTTTATCCGGTAAGAGGTCTGAAAATAAATTTCAACTACGAAAACGCAAATCTGAAGAATGTTTTTGAAGAGAGCTTTTTCGCGGGAAGACATCCCCATCCGATTGTCTTGAAAAAGAAAGACAAGTCCATCAGCGTAAAGATATCCGACAAAGAATGGATTTTCCCCACCAGCGGCGTCATTTTTATCTGGGAAGGTCAAAGGTAAAATCTAAATCATAAAGACTGCCGCCTGGTTGCGGCCTTTTCTTTTCGCGTCATACATAGCGTCATCAGCGCGTTTTAAGACATCGTCAATTCTATCATCGCCCGGCAGCAATTGCGAAACACCTATGCTGACCGTAATGCGGAGGATTTTATCTTCGGCTTCAATATCGCTTTGGGCAATGACCGAGCACAAACGTTCCGCCAGTCTTTTGCCTTCATCCAGGTCCGTATGAGGAAGAAGAACCGCAAATTCCTCTCCGCCCAGACGGCCGAAAAAATCGAAATCCCGTAAGTTATTTCTGCAAATATCAACAAAAGCCACCAGCACCTTATCGCCAATGGCGTGTCCGTAATTATCATTAAAATTTTTAAAATAATCGAGGTCGATCATCAGGATGGAAAAAGAACTTTTATATCGGCGCGCACGCTGGATCTCACTGTCGCCCCGTTCCAGAAAAAGCCTGTTATTGGCAATGCCGGTTAAAAAATCGGTCGTGGCCATTCTCTGAAGCCTGCTCTGTGCTTGTTTAAGTTCACTTTCCATTTTCTCACTGTTCAACATGATAAATCCTGCTGTCCAGCCGACGCCCAGAAAGGTGCACAAAATGAATGTTAATGACGGGAATATGCCGGGGAAAAGCATACTTTGCGAAGGCGGAAACAGACACGCTATAATCCCGTGAATAAACATAAAAACGCTTAATGCGGCGAAAAGACTCCCGGTAAGCCGATGAGAGAAAGGAAAATCCGACTGCACATCCAGCAGTAGTTCCAAGGCTGTTAAGCCGAATAATACAGCCACGAGAAATGACAGGATGATGATACGCAGATCAGGTTTATCCGCTACCAGAGTGAAAAATGATTGAAATATTGCATAGACAACAAGAACTGAAGCCACAAAAAGAACCCGGACTTCTTTGCCGAGAAAACGCCTCGTTCCTTCTAAAAAAAGGAGTGCGGTGAATACTTCCAGAATATTGGACAAAACTATCGAAAAGATATCGGAAATAATATTACGCAGGGGGAGAAAAAGAAAAGCAATCGTCGCCACTGTGGTCCCCGCCGTCCACAAGCTAAAACCGGGATACGTTTTACGTTTCAGCCGGATCATATTCATGGTGATGCTTAAAATGAGAGAAACTCCCATCAGCACGACAATGGATGTTCGCGGATCAAGGAAAAACGCCGGCATAAGAACAACTCCTTAGCGCAGACACACTTTTGTCTGCCATCCGGATTTCCGGTTCTACCGGTTTCTTTCTTTAAGAAGCCAAATACCGAGAGCTGTCAGAAGGACAGCAGCAATTGCGCTGGGCCAGACGGGAATTTCCATTCCCGCCGCAATGACATTGATTTTCAACAAGAAGCGGCCGATCTGGGCACAGGCCATCAAAAGAAGTAAAATACCGACTACTAAAGATGCTGGTCGTTTCATAATTCTACCTCCCTGAAAAATTTATTTTACCCAATTTTCAATTTTCAAACCATGAATGCGGTTAAATTCCTTTTCATTATTCGTCACAAGAATTAAATTCAAAGATTTTGCCTGAGCGGCGATTAACATATCCATCGCCCCGATTATTTTTCCTCTTTTTTCCAAATTCGCTCTTATTATACCATACTCACGGGCGGCGCCGGCATCGTAATTGTATATTTCCAGAAGAGATGCAAATTCTATTAAAGCCACCCTGTTTCTATCGGGATTGGAGCTCTTTGCCGCCCCGTATTCCAGTTCGCAAAGCGTGATCGAAGAAATACCGGCGTCGTTAATTTTGATTTTAGAAAGACGATGCAGAACCGATATGGGTTTTTTCTTGATCAGATAGATGCAGATATCGGTGTCCAATATGTATTTCATTGTGAAACTCCAATTCCGAAGCGAATAACCTCAAGGTCACTATAGGTGTAGCGGAATTGGCAAGTTGAACAATCCCGCACAGCGGAGGGTGTGATACCCCGCAGTTTGCTTTGTGGTTCAGACCCGTGATTAGAAATTCTCGCACGTCTGCACAGCCGGTTGATTTCGTTCATCCATAAAATCATCTGTGAACTTGTTGATAATGGTCATTAAAGAGGCCATTTTTTTGTTTTTAGGCATAATCACAACAATATCGTCTATTTTATTAATATAGACTTCATCATCCTCGAAACGATATTCTTTGGGCAGCCTGATTGCCTGGCTTCTGCCGTTAGTAAAAATTTTTGCTGTATTCATAACAAATCTCCTTTTGGTCTATATCTTAGTATATACCCTTCGGAGTGAAATGTCAAACCGGGATTTATGATGATACAGGGGAGGACTTTGTTGATGAAAAAGAGGAATTGCCAACGATGCTGGTCGTTTCATAATTTTACCTCCTGAAAAAATCAGCTGTAGCGTAGCGAGCGGCTGGATTGATCTTTTTAGAGAATTTATAAACCCATTGCACCTGTATTTATATCAGGCCATAGAACTACTTCTTTGCACACTCTTTTTATGGCTTTTACGCCTCCATCTTGAGAGACGACAAAGATGACAGCTTCTTCAAAACTTGAACAAAATCTAAATGCAGACCTATGACGTGTACCAAATGATTCTATAGGAATCCTTTGAATAGTTTTAGATCTAACTTCTATTTTAACTTCTTTTAGAGAGGGTGAGATTGCTAAAACTTCTGCTCCAAAACCCAATACTTTCAATTTATCAGTTAGAACAACCGCCCCATCTACAGAAGTCATAGAAGCTATTGCCCGTGCAGCATCACCTATAGCTTCATCAAGATCATCTCTTTTACTTGATAGCATATGATATTCTTGGAAATTATTTTGGGTAATTTCTAATTTTGCGTCCCATAAAGGGAAATGAAGATCGAAATATTTACGTTCATTAACCAAACAACTCGTCATCATTTCCCAAGCATAATCATAAGAACAAGGGTATTTAAGATTTAAGCGGTCTGTCAATCGTGTATCATCTTTGCTTACGTAATCAGGCACAATTATTAAAGTGCCACCATGGGATTTTTCCCTTACATAAAATAAAATTCTTTCTATGAAAAAATTGTAAAACCTATACGGGTAGTCATCATCTTGACCTTCTTCATCCCAAGATTTTGTACCTAATGCTGTGATAACAGATTGGTATAATTTATTTCGTGCAGTTTGAAGAAAGTCACATATAGATCCATCCCATATGGCTGTGTCCTTAGGATAAACCAATTTACCGCCTTTAAGAGTTGTTAATACATCTCCTGCTGCTGAAATAGACAATTCCCCTGCATTCATACTGGTTATGGCGAAATAATTTGGAGGCGACATGCCGCTATGTGTTTCATTGTGGACAAATTTCCACCAATTTTCACCTACATCCAGTAAACCCCAAATTTCAAGAGATGATTTTCTATTATTTTGTGAAGAATTTGATACGCAAATCATTAAATGAGTTAATTCTGCAGCGGGTGCGAGCCTATTTAATTCTGATACACTATACGGACGAGGAGTATCAAAATTAATAATTCGCCATCGATTATCGGAATGCTTATCTATTTCTTTTATCATAGTCTCAAAAGACACATATAAAATTCGAAATCCCGTTCTACGACCTTCTTCGGTTAAGAAACTTGCATGAAATGCAGTATCCAATAGAACGTGAAGTTCTTCATCGGGTGGTAGGGTTGGAGGCTTCCCATACTTTCTTTTTTCTAATTTCGTGCAAACATTTTTTAAGGCTGGAATTATATCTTTGGGGTAAGCGTTCATATTATTCCTCACTGATCTTCCCCCGAAAAAGTGGACACCCCACTAAGATACACTCGCATTCCTTTCATGTTCGGCGGGAGAGCAATAATTTAACGCCGAATGTCTTCTAACACGATTATAAAATAATTCAATATACTCAAATATGCTCCCTCGTGCTTCCCGCCTGGTCTGATACTTCTCAAAATAAATAAGCTCTGTCTTTAACGTATGGAAAAATGATTCCATCATGGCGTTGTCGTAACAATTCCCTGAAGAACTCATGCTCTGAACAAAACCATATCGCTCCATAAGATCACGAAAAGCATAACTGGTATACTGGGTGCCACGATCTGAATGGAACATAACTCCAGTTTCCGGTCTCCTCTGGCGTATAGCCTTGCTTAATGCATCAGCAAGGAGTTCATGGCTCAGCTTGCTATCTATAGACCATCCAACGATCTGACGGTTAAAAACATCCAAAATCGCTGCCAGATATAGCCAACCCTCTCGCGTCCGTATAAAGGTAATATCAGAAACCCATACCTTGTTGGCCTTCTCTGCCGAAAATCTCTGATTCAGAAGATTCTCGGCTACCAAACAATCATGTTTGTATTTTGTCGTCGCCTTGAACCTGCGCTTGGTCTTTGCTTTAATGCCATTTTGCTTCATCAAACGGGCAACGCGATTCTTTCCGCATAGTATCCCTTTAGACTTCAGTTCCGCCGTCACTCGGGGACTCCCGTATGTACCTCGACCCCTTACGTAAGCCTCCCGAATATGCAACAACAGTCTTTCATTTTCCTCCCGGAGAGTACTCCCAATATCTGCTCTTGACCATTTATAATAACCGCTCCTGGATATTTCCAGAACCCGGCACATCTTCTTCACCGAATATTCGGAACGGTGATCTGCTATGAACTGATATTTTTCTTCGGGCTTTTGGTGAAGATGGCCAAAGCTTTTTTTAGGATCTCTTTCTCCTCCCTTAAGTCTTCATTCTCTCGCTGAAGCCGCCGAAGCTCCTCCTCCGGTGACTTCAAATGACCTTTACCGGGGAATGCCTGTTCCATATCCGCCCGATACTTACGACGCCACTGATGAAGCTGGTTCGGGTGGATATCCAAATCCCTTGCTATATCGTCCACTGATCGCTTACCTTCATTCATCAATCGTACTGCTTCTAACTTAAACTCCTTGTTAAAATACCTATGCTCTTCTCCCTTAGCCATTACACACCTCCATCTTCTTTTTTTAATAACTGAAACTATTCGGTGTGTCCACTAAATCGGGGGAAGTGCACACTCTAATCATTAATATACGAACTTCGTAAAACTTGTAAATTGGGGCTGTTCAAAAGTGCCGAGATGCTAGGCGCGCAAGAATCATGTCGCGAGGCGTATATAATTATACGTTGAGCGATGGGATTCGCGGCGCAACAACGCAGGTCAGTACTTTTCAACAGTCCCGTGCTTAAATGCCTTCTGTTTTTATTTCCAACTTCTTCTCATGCCTATCCAAGGCAAGTTCAATCAATTTATCTAAAAGATCACCGTATTTGAGTCCGGTGGCTTCCCACAGTTTTGGATACATGCTGATGCTGGTGAATCCGGGCAGGGTGTTTATTTCGTTAAGATAGAATTTACCGGTTTTCTTATCCAGGAAGAAATCGACCCGTGCCATGGAAGTACAGCCGAGCGCCATATAGCCTTCCACGGCGATCTTTCTGATCTTATCGGAAAGGGATTTGTTGATTTGGGCGGGAATTTTCAGCGCCGCGCCGTTGGGATCAATATACTTGGCTTCATAGGAATAAAATTCATGCTGGGGAATTATTTCGCCCAGAACCGATCCGGCGGGTTTTTCATTGCCCAGAACGGCGCATTCGATTTCGCGGCAGTCAATCGCCTTTTCAATCATTACACGATTGTCAAACTGAAAAGCGAAATTCATCGCCGCTGCGAGCGATTCTTTTTTCTTCACTTTCTTTACGCCCACGGAGGAGCCGGTGCAGACCGGTTTGACAAAAAGCGGCAACCCCAGTTTGGCCAGAGCGTCCTTCATAATATTTTTGGCGTTAGCGTTCTCCCGCCAGTGCTGTTTATTTACAGTTACGGAAGGCACAACCGGAATACCTTTCTCTTTGAGCAATCTTTTGGCAATATCTTTATCCATGCCCACAGCCGAGCCGATGACATCCGCGCCCACATAAGGCACCATCGCCAGTTCCAGCAGTCCCTGCAGAGCGCCGTCCTCACCAAACGTTCCGTGCAGTACGGGAATCACAACATCCACAATCACTTCTTTATTTTTGTTTTTGATATCATAGAGATGGAGTTTGTTTTTCTGCTCAAAATGATTAACAAGCCATGTGCCCTTTTTTTTCAGGGCCATTTTTCTGCCAAAATCCTTATCGGAAATAATTTCGGGATTTTCCTGAACGTACCAGCGGCCGTCTCTATCGAGACCGATGGCTGTTACTGTATATTTATTGCGGTCAAGAGCAGAGAAAACCGAAGCCGCGGAACAAAGCGAAACATCGTGCTCGCCCGACCTGCCGCCGTATAAAACGCCTATTCTTATTTTGGGAGCTTTTTTCAAACCTGTTTTCATCGTCATATTCATCCTTGCCATCGGGAGATTTATTTGTCTTATGATTACCGGTTAGATATACGCTTTGAACGCCGAAGTTGTCAATTTAATTTTGGTATTTATCCGTTTGCAATGAGATACGGCATTGAAACCGGAGCCTTGACAACGATAATTTCTGTAAATATATTAGCGCCGAAGTAAAGAAATATTTGCGGTGATTTTATGCCCCTTTATTTTAGTGCGGCGCAAGTGCCCGTAACAAAAAAAGCTTTCAACGATGCCGAAAATCTGGTATCGCGTCAATTCAGATTGAGCGAGCCTGAATTTAAAAAGAATAAATATGATGTAAAAACACTCGCTTACCTGGATAAGGAAGAAATAAGGGACGGCGCTTTTGCTCATCTCTGCAAATATTCTTATGAAAAACCCGGCGGATTAGCGGAAAATGGCGAAAGCAACTTTGATTTTTACCGGATCTGCCTGCAGGACAATATCATTCTGGACGCGGTGGAAAGGGCTAATTCATTTATCAAATTAAGTCCTTTAATGCTCTATATAGCCGTCCATGAATTGATTCACGTCCTGCGTTTTACCAGCGGTGAGATTGATTTTGAAGCCGGCGCGGAAGAAAAGGAAAAAGAAGAGGTTATCGTGAACAATTTAACCCGCGCAGCTTTATTGCCGGTTAAAGGTTATGATTTAGAAATAGTTTTGGACTGCTTTAGCAGTAATTTTAAAAGTTTTGATTCATTTAATTAAGGGAGGTAAGTTTTTCACATGCCTATTTATGAATATAAATGCCAGAAATGCGGTAAACAATTTGAAGCGTTTCAGGGGATTACCGATCCGGAATTGAAAAGCTGCAAATTCTGCAAGGGTAAGGTACAAAAACTGGTTTCGTTATCCTCTTTCAGCCTGAAGGGTTCAGGATGGTACGTAACGGATTATAAGGGCAAGAAACCGGGGACGACTCCCAGAAAGGAAAAAGTTGAAACCGGCGAAAGTTCTGCAGTTAAAGAAACAACAACTGGAACTGCCAAGACCGGCAAAGAAGACTAGTGACACTCGCGAGCTTGACGGACAAATTATGCCGGGCGCATAGCGCTGCGGTGTAACAACCGAAGTGAAGCTTGAACGTAAATACAATGAATCCCGATAAGCAATGCTTATCGGGATTAAATTTTAGTTCATTGGAATACAAAAAACTAACGCTGATGGCGGCTTTTATTGTGAGACTCAAATTTCAAAAACGACTACCCTAAATACCCTGAAGGGCACCATGGGGGCACTACAGGTGCATTGAAATTTGTAAGTTTCCAAAGCTTTCTTTGGGGGTCCATACCCTTGATTTCCTGCTGAATTTAAGCAGGCGTCAAAGGCTCATATTCCACTCGATCCCGGCCGTTCGCCTTGGCTCTGTATAGCGCCGTATCCGCCCTGTTTATCGCTTCTTCAATGACTTCATTGGATTGATATTCCGTTACGCCGACGGATATGGTAATCCTGAAATCAGAAGGCATTTTTTCAAATACAAGATCTTTAATCTTTTTCCGGATTCGTTCCGCGCAAATCGCCGCCTGATTTTTATCCGAATTGGTTAGAATAAGAATAAATTCTTCTCCGCCGTACCGGGCGATATGATCGATATTTCGCAGATTCGCCTGAGTTTCCTGGGCCACTGTCTTAAGAACAATGTCTCCGGCGGTATGACCGAAAGTATCGTTGACCCTTTTAAAATGATCCAAATCGAATATGCAGATGGAAAAAGGATGGATTCCACGATCCACGAGGGCTTTCTGATGTTCCAGAATTTTGTACATCTGGCGCCGGTTGAAGACCTGCGTCAGGTCGTCTATAATCGCCAGTTTTTCGATGGTGGAAAGGGCGTGCGATATTTGCGCTCTTAATCTGGTAATATATCCGCCGACCAGCGAGAACCACGGAAGAACCATTGCCAGAATCACGATGTTCAGGATATCTACTTTGCTGACCAGTTCCGGATTGATTTTGTAAAGCAGAAGGATCACCAGCGAGTAATTGACGACGGCAAACGCCGAAAGAAAGAGAAACTGCCAGACATTCAATCGGAAAAGCCCGAAAATAAAAACAACCAGATAGGTAAGCAGGACCAGACTTCTCATGGAGTCGGCGTAATAAGCGATGACCATCACCCAGAAGGTGGCGATAACCATTTGAAGCAGGGTCAGGCTGGGATCTTTAAGTTTTTTATTATATCCGCTTCTGATGAGTGCATAGATCAAAACATTGCAGAAGAGTATTCCCAAAGAACTGGCAAAAAGTGTTTTAATTCCCGCCCTGGTCATTAATCCCTGCGAGTAGAACAAGACGCAGATAGTAAACCACATCAGGTAAGAACCCAGAGCCATGAAAAACCGTTTCAGCCTTAGCGTCTGATTATGATCGTCATCAGGAAATATTCTGAACATTTGAACCCCCCTTCATGATTCTTATATTCAAAACAACTGACTTTTTTATATTATATAATCTGCAAAACTTTCTGCTGTCAAGAGAGGAATAAAATCCACAAAAAATTTTTATGAACTTTCCATTTATGCGACAGTATTAAAATAGGGCTGGAGCTCCCGGCACAATTCTTCCGGAACAGTCGGACAAATAATTTCATTGTGCAGCTTTTCAAAATAGTTCAAATCGCTGGTTCCCAGCGGATAAATCACAAAGCGGGGAACGATTTTCCCCTGAACAAAAAAATAATTATTGTTGGTCATGGTGGCGTAGAACGACATGTTAAAACTGATAAAATTATTCACATAAAGATAGTTGAATACTTTGGACAGCCCCGTCAGGAATTCATTGAAATTTGATTCCGTTAAATCAAACAGAGATGTCTTCTCCCGGAAAATAAAGTCTATTTCGCCGGCCATGCCCTTCGGCGCAAAACTGGTCAGCCAGCAGACAACGCCTGTATTGGCGATAAACCTTTTATCCGCTTTCTTCTCCAAAGCGATTAAATTATTCCACAGGTTGTCTCCGTTGGAGGCTGCGGCGTAATTATGGGCGCTGGTCAGGAGCTTTTGCATAAAGCTGGTGGGTTTATATCCGGCAATTGTCTGCAAGTGCGGATGAATCATGCCGCCGCCGGCGGGCGGCATATAGTTCCAGTTGATCGAGCAATACTTGTAACCGAGATTCATTTCGACAACACGGTGGAAATAATCGCGGCATACGGCAAAACCGTCATGCATAAATTCCGGAGTCAATTCATTCAAAGGGACAAAATGACGCGATGAAAAAATCGCCACATTGTTGTTCTGATCATAAGGAAAGGCATTGGGGAAAAGACAGGCCTCTCCCCGCTTGAAATTACCTTCTTCAACGATATCGGGTGTAAACCGGGGGGTCGTTTTTTCAAAGAGATCCGGACAGAAAGGACACAGGGACTCCGGCGATTTTTCCAGATAAAAATCCATATCCGGCTTCTGGGTAATACGCATGCGATAAGGCAAAATACGGCACGCCACACCGGTGATTTCATCATAACGCGATTCGATAGTGATTTTCTTTTCCTGATAGCCGCTGAAAGGATCAAGATAATATCCGGTTGAGATTTCTTTTTTAAATCCGAGGTCCCTCATAATATTCCTTCCTTTATAACGGCGTGTTAAACCTCGCCGGGAGTATGTCTAGGCTCTCTTCTCAAGCTTTTAAAAAGAAATTTTTCGATGTTTCTTTGAGATAATTCACCCTCTACATTTTCCTTTAATAAATCCAGAGGAATTTCCATCCGTGCGGCGCTGCGGTGCCCTCCGCCCTTGCCGATCAAACCGAAAGCTCTTTGGGCGATATCACCGCAGTTTTGCCGGTAACCGTCGCCGCGGAAAATAATGACCAGCTTGTCGCCGATCCTTCCGGCCACGACGACATAGTAAGTGCCGATTAAACGCAAGTAAAAATCAGCGATCTGAACGCAGACGTCCGCACTTTCGACGTCTCCCAGGAAACAAACCCGCCGGCCGCGGAAATTATTCATGTGGTGATAGGCGTAATTATAATATTTTAAAAAACGGTCGGGTGTCTGATTCAGTTCAATACGGCGGATGAACTGCATATTGGCGTATTTTGTATGATAATTATAAGCGTTGACATCCTCGATGATGATGGAACGGTTGAAATTGTCCGTGTCCGTTTTGATTCCGTAAAGCAATGCCGTATGGAGATTGCGGGGAATCTTTACGCGGGAAAAAAGCAAGTATTCGGTTAAAATACTGGACAAGGCGCCGTAATTGGGCCGGATATCTTCCAGAGGCGCGCTCCATAAGCCTTCGCGGGGATGATGATCGAAAACAAAATGCGGTTTTAAAGAAGTTAATTCTTTATAGAAAAAAGAAGGCTGAGCGTCCAAAATAGCTACCAACCGGAAAGAATCGATATCTACCTGATTGAGTAACTGAATGTAAAGATGCAGGGAAGAAACGAATTCGATATTCTGCTGTCTGATTAACGGTTCCGTGGAAACAAAAGCGCTTCTGGCAAGACCCTTGGTCCGCTGGATGATTTCACGCAATGCCATCGCCGACGCGATGGCATCGGGATCCGGGCTGCCGTGCATCAGAAACAATAAAGAATCATCAGGTTGGACGATTTCCATAAGCTTTTTGAAGTTTAGCTCAGTTTCTTTCTTGATCGGTACGGAATCTTCTCTCATGGTTTCGGCGTTGATGAATCAGCCTGTGATCCCTCCTTAGTAAACAAAAATTTTACCGGCATTTTCTTTGACAACTTCTCCGACAACCGCGGCATCGGCAATGCCCGCAGCGCGCATTGCCTCTACAAGTTTTTGCGCCTTGCCGGCGGGTAAACTGAAAAATAATCCTCCCGCCGTCTGCGGATCAAAAAGCACATCAAAAAGCCAATCCGGGCACGTCGGCTTTTTTTCGACCTGATTCAGGCGAAAATTTTTATTGCGATAAAGACCGCCGGGAACAAAGCCTGTTTCCATCAAGTCACGCACGCCTTCAAAAACAGGCACTGCCGCGGAATCGATGCGCAGGCCGACATCGCCTCCTTCGATCATTTCGCAGGCGTGTCCTAAAAAACCGAAGCCGGTGATATCGGTGCAGGCATGAACATCTTCTTCGGCAATCATCATTTCCGACGCTTTTTTGTTCAGAGCGCTCATGGAGTTGATGACGTTCTCCATCTGTTTTTCCGATGCTTCTCCGGCCTTGATCGCGGTGCTGATAATGCCTGTCCCCAGAGCTTTTGTCAAAACTAATTTGTCGCCGGCCCGGGCGCCGCGATTAAATAAAACTTTGTCCGGATGAACGATGCCGGTCACGGAAAGGCCGTACTTGATTTCATTGTCTTCAACGCTGTGTCCGCCGACCAGCAAAACGCCGGCCTCGCGCATTTTATCCAATCCGCCATGCAGAACTTTCCGCAGCACGGAAATATCCATTGTTTTGATCGGGAAACAAACAATGTTCATGGCGGTTAAAGGTTTTGCCCCCATCGCGTAAATATCGTTGAGCGCATTGGCGGCGGCAATCTGGCCGAACACAAACGGATCATCAACCGTAGGAGTGAAAAAATCAACCGTCTGGACAATGGCGAGATCGGCGGAAATTTTATACACTCCCGCGTCTTCCGCATGCTCGAATCCGGTCAGCAAATTCGGATCCTGAACAAGCGGCAAATCGCGCATGATTTCGGACAGGTCGCCCGGACCTATCTTGCAGGCTCAACCCGCGCTTTGTACGGTTTGTGTTAAACGAACAGTTTTTTTCTCGTCCATTTTCCCTCTTTAAATTTTTCGCAAATGCTTTTTTTGAAACGAAAAACCAGTTAATCGATTATAAGGACAACCTTTTTGTCTGTCAATGTAATGTTTGGTGTAAAGGAGCGGGAAGAAGATGTTTCCGTTTCTTCTTTCACTCTTCGCCATCCACTATTCGTATCTTTTAAGCTCAAAAAGCTTTTTGTCCTGTGTGGAAACAATGTGATAAAAACGATCTTGGGGAACATAAATATAAGGAACATCGTCTTCCCGCCGGTATAAAAAATGAGAAAGAATCATCCTGTTGACCGCCTGATGACCGACGATCATAATATTTTTGGCGCGTCGGTTTAAAAAAAATGCTTTCTTGATTCCCTGTGTTATGCGCGGTTTCATGGTTTCATAACTTTCGCCTTCAGGGTAAACATAGTGATATTTGTCCGCTCCTCTTTTTTTAAAAACATGCGGCAGTTTTCTTTCGATGTCTTCATAAGTCATTTTTTCGCAAATTCCCGCGTTGATCTCATTAAATTCCTTAAGGGATATTATCCGGCAGTCGTCCTGCATGTCGCAAATAGCACGCGCCGTGTCCATGGTTCTGCTTTTTTCGCTGGTAAAAATGTAGGAAATCTTTTTCTTTTTAAAGAACAGACCCAGGGCGACAGCCTGCGCACGGCCTTTGGGGGTTAATTTTGAGTTGCCGCCGATCCGGTTAGCGACGTTATATTCCGTTTCGGTGTGCCGGATGAGAAAAAGGTTTTTTACTTCATCCGTGACAATATAATCGCGCAATCTTTCGTAAAAAGGAATCACGTCGCTGTGTTTTTCCTCGATGATCATGTTTTGCAGTGAATCAATGCGCAGATAATTCCGTTCCGGCTTTAAAGGTTCATAAATCATTTTGTAGTAATCAATACGTTTTAGAAATTCCTTTGCCGCCCTGTCTTTTAAATGAGCAAACTCCGGCAGATTAATTTTTTCCTGAATGCTCAGGTGCAGAATATCTTCATCATCGTTGATGCATTCGATAAAAAGAAGAGGATGATCGTTAAGATGTTTTTCGATTGCCGCGCGCCGCGCCCTGCGGGCATTGGTCGCGTCCAGAATCGCGACCCGGCCGTTGCTGCGCAAATAGGTCTTGGCTCTTTCCATATTCAGGCGGGCGAATCCCTCGCGCAAAGCAACGGCGGCGTTGTTTTCCGGCGAATAAAAATCGGAATTTGCCGTTTCATCCAGGGGGCGGTAAAGTCTGCGCAAATTTCCATTATTAAATATCCGGGAGGCAATGCCGCTTTTCTGAAAGGCGTCACGCAGACGTACAGCGAGGGTTGATTTGCCCCGGGCGGGTAGTCCCATCAAAACAATATATAATTTTTCATCGCTCATCTATTATGACTCCATGGATCATTTATCTTGCGCAAGCAATATTTGCTTAACCTGAGACAGGCACGCCGAAACTTGTAAATTTGATTTCAAAACCGTGCTTGGCGGCCAGAGATTTGATTTCGGCCACCTTATTCAGATCCGGTTTAAAGCCGGTTGAAAAATCATCCTGAGTTCTGTCTTCAAATGCCAGGATCATGGTTTCCGCCATACAGGCAAAAATAAAATCTTCCTTCAACGGCAGTTTTAATCCGATTTTCGCTGTTCGGGGCGGTTCGATGACGGCTCCGTCAATCACAAGAATATCTTTGCGGCTGGCGCATATTTCTTCCGGAATATTGCGCGGAGAAGGAATGTCGCAGATAACCGCGCCTTCTTTGAGATTATGGGCTGTTGCCGCGGACGGCACTTCAATGGCGGAAGTTGTGAAAATTATAATATCGGCATCTTTGATGACGCTCTCCAGCGCCAGTCCTTTTGCCACAACATTTGTTTTTGATTTTTGAGCTATGAGAAATTCTTTAAGCTCGGTGAGTCTCTCAGCATTCTTCGCAAGTAGAAAAACAGTATCCGCCCTGTTCAAAAATCCCAGAGCGCAGTTCTGTCCGATGGCGTTTGTCGCTCCCACAATGGCGACTTTTGATTTGGAGAGGTCGATTCGACGCAACGCCGTCGCCCGGTCCAATGTTTCCAGAATGGCGGCGGCAGCCAAACTCGAACCGGTGGTAATAGCAGCGTTTGTTTTCCCGGCAATCCATTGTCCCCCTTTTCCGGCAATTCCCATCAAAGCACCGAGTCCGATCACCTTGGCTCCGCTTTTTTCTCCCAACTGCACGGCTTGTAAAATTTTGTTCAGAACCGACTCTTCTTTCATCGTCAGCACTTGTTTGGAAAGCAACGGACACACAATAAAGCAGCCGTCGATTTCAGCGCCTTGAGCGGAACGCAGGTTCTTCACATGATGAATTTTTAGCGGCGCCAAAATCCGCAAAATAATTTTGATGAGAAATTCAGGAGCGAGTTTGGATACAAAGCAATAATCATGAATGTTTCGGATATTGAAAGGATTAAGTACAAACGCGAATTTACTCATGCAGGACTACTCCGTCAGGATTATCTTGTTCGATTGCATAGTTTATAAGGGGAACGGCCCTGTAAGTCAATCATGAATATGATGTCCTTTTGCTTTGTTAGGCTCCGTGACCGATAATCTTTTTTAATTTGATTTTTTGAGATAAATAAGTTTAAAGAAGCAATGCCATTTAAAAGGTTACCATGATGCCTATTTTGTATTACAGCACGAATCGCAATTTGAAAAATGTTGCGGGAATTACTCCTTTTACCGGCAAGGTCTCTTTTAAAGATGCCCTGCTCAAAGGTCAGGCTGCGGATGAAGGGTTGTTCATGCCGGATACGATTCCCCAACTTTTCTTGAAAGATATTCAGAATTTGAAGGGACGGCCTTACAGCGAAACAGCGCTGCTTGTCGCCCGGGCATTTCTCGCCGATGAATTTCCACTGGAAACTATCCGGCAGGTGGTCATAGACGCCTACAATTATCCGGTTCCTCTCGAAGAGGTAAAACCAAAAACCTATGTGATGCGCCTGGATCAGGGACCGACCGCATCCTTCAAGGATTTTGCCGCGCGCATGATGGCGCGGCTGATGAGCAACTGCCGTCCGAAAGGCGAGCGTTTAAATATTCTTGTTGCCACATCCGGTGATACGGGCAGCGCCGTGGGCGAAGCCTTCAAGGGCGTAGCGGGAATCGACGTGACAATTCTTTATCCGGAGATGGAAGTCAGCAACCGGCAGAAAAAACAGCTCGATACAATTGGCGGCAATGTGCAGGCGCTGAGCGTTGCCGGCAAGTTTGACGATTGTCAGAATCTGGTCAAGCAGGCGTTTTCCGATCCGGATCTGGTCAAATTCAATCTGACCTCGGCCAATTCGATTAACTTCGGACGGATTTTGCCGCAGATCATCTATTATGTTTATGCCTACGCCCAGCTTGCCGGAAAAGACGAGCCGGCTGTCTTTTCCGTTCCCTCGGGAAATTTCGGCGACGCTTTAGGCTGCGAATACGCCCGGCGCATGGGTTTGCCGGTGGTTAAACTGGTTATGCCGACCAATGAAAATGATGAATTTCCCGTTTATCTGACAACCGGAATTTACAAAAAAGTTTCACCTTCGAGAGCGTGCATTTCCAATGCGATGAACGTCGGGCATCCCAGCAATCTGGCGCGCTTCTTTGATTTGTACGGCGGCATTGTCGACCGCGTGGGACAGGTTCATAAATACCCTGACCTGGAAGAAATGCGACGTCATATTTTTTCGGTCAGTGTCACCGATGAGCAAACCAGAGCAACCATCAAGAGTGTCTACGAACACTATCAGGTCGTTCTGGAACAGCACGGGGCTGTGGGCTGGTCAGGGCTTGTAGAATACTTTAAAACAGCGCCGGAACAAAAACTGGCCATTTGCCTCGAAACAGCACATCCGGCAAAATTCCCCGAAGAGATTCAAAAACTTTTGGGATTAACCATACCCTTGCCGGAGAGCATGAAAAATATTGATCAAAGAAAAGGCTCTGCCGTGTCCATCACCGGTGATTACGGTGATTTTAAAAATTATTTGCAGAAGAATTTGAAGATCAAGGAATAGTTTTTTCTTTTTAAAGACATACATTATGCCAGCGAGCGTCGTCGGCTGATCCTTCCTGACGTTGAGATGAACATGTCATTTGACTTTGACACCCCTATAAACCGTAAAGGCACCGAAAGCCTTAAATGGGACATCTATCAAGGCCGTGATGTACTGCCCCTGTGGGTGGCGGATATGGATTTCACCTCGCCGCCGCAGGTACTCGCGGCCCTGCATGAGCGCGTGAACCACGGCATTTTCGGTTATAACCTTACGCCGCGGGCTCTCAAGGAAACGATCATCGAAAGACTTCGCCTCCGTCATGACTGGGAGGTGCAGCCCGATTGGATCGTCTGGCTGCCGGGCCTGGTCACGGGCCTCAACATTGCCTGCCGCGCTGTCGCTTCTCCGGGCGAGGCCATTTTAACCACCATTCCGGTCTACCCGCCTTTCCTTTCAGCTCCCGGATTGGCCGGGTGCGAACTGATCACCGTGGAGCATCCCCATCGAAACCATGTCTATCAGATCGACTTTGAAGCAATCAAAGCCGCCGTCAAGGAGCGCACGAGGCTCTTTCTCCTCTGCAACCCGCAAAACCCCACGGGACGCGTTTTTACCCGGGACGAACTTGTTACCCTGGCCGAAATTTGTCTGAGTCGCGACCTTATCATTTGTGCGGACGAGATCCACTGCGACCTGATCCTGGATGCAGAAAAACACCATACTTCAATCGCCGCACTCGATCAGATCATTGCTGCGCATACGATCACTTTGCTGGCACCGAGCAAAACCTTCAACATCCCCGGTCTGGGCTGTTCCCTTGCCGTCATCCCGGATGAAGGGCTGCGCCAGCGTTTTACAAAAGTCATGCAGGGCATCGTGCCGCATGTAAATATTCTGGGGTATACCGCCGCCCTGGCCGCCTACCGTGACAGTGAAGACTGGCGCCTGGAGTTAATCGACTATCTGCGGCGCAATCGTGACCTGGTCGAAGCCTTTATTGATCTAACGCCGAGACTGTCCATGAATCATGTCGAAGCCACCTACCTGGCCTGGATCGATGCCCGCGCCCTGGGTGTCCCCAATACCTATGCCTTCTTCGAGCAGGCCGGCGTCGGACTTTCGGACGGCGCCGATTTCGGCGCTCCGGGTTTCGTGCGCCTCAACTTCGGCTGCCCCCGCGCCACCCTTGAGCTCGCCCTTGATCGCATGGCTGCGGCCATCAATAAACTTAAACAAGGCTAGCGCTTATTTTTCTCCCTGGTGAGAGAAATCCAAATACTTTCAGCCAGCTGTCATTCCTGATTTATCAACATATGATCTCCGACATTTATTGGCAATATTTCCAAGAAACGTTACGCCAACGGAAATGATTTTTACAAATGTGAAACATATCGAATTTGCATGCATAGACAACATGGAATAATATAGCCAAATATATTCCTTTTAGTTATTTGACATATTCTTTTTAATCATATATAGGCGCCCAAGCAGGATGATTATTATCCAATGGAAGGAGAATATATGGCTGAAAATTTAGCAAACAAAGAATGGGAACCGAAAATCGCTGCCATCGTCTGCAACTGGTGTACTTACGCGGGAGCCGATCTGGCTGGTATCAGCAGAATTCAGTATCCGCCGAATGTGCGTATCATCCGCGTTCCGTGCACGGGAAGAATAAATCCTTTTTATATAGTCAAGGCCCTTCAGGAAGGGGCCGACGGCGTTCTGGTTTCCGGTTGTCATCCGGGTGAATGCCACTATATATCCGGAAATTTAGTGGCGCGTCGCAAGTTTGCGGCGTTAAAAAGTTTCCTCAATTACATCGGTGTGGAAGGCGACAGAACCATGTTTACCTGGGTTTCCGCCTCCGAAGGCGACAGATTCGCCCAGGTCATCAAAGGCGTGACGGCCAAGGTCAAGGCGCTGGGGCCTGCGAGCAAGCTGGTCAAGAAACTGTAGGTCGCAAATATCAATTGCTTTCCAGGGATTGGAAAGCTGCTTCATTTTGCCCTTGATAGCTCACCAAAAGTAATTAATGCTTTTTGTCTTGCAGCTGATGGATATTCTTTGACGCTAAGGTGTCTATGCTCCTTTAATCGCCCGTGTATTCAAAAGCTGCCTGCAACAAAATGAAAAATATTCCACTGTACCTTTCAGCCGGTAATCTACAATTTTCTTTAATCTATGACAGTGCGGACTTGCAGGGAAAAGAAATAATCAAAGTTACTCTCTATTGCCCCCAGTTTCTCATTTCCCGGCTTTATGACAGGCTGCAATTCGTAATCATCAAAAAAGCTGAACTCTGACTTAATATGTGGTAGAGATCGTGCTGGACGGCCATGACTTTGCACTTTAAATCATGCGTATCTTTCGGGAGGTATTTTCATATTGAACCGCAGCATCACAACGCTCAACGAGTTTGAAGGAACAGCCCTGCTCAACCAGGGAGGAATACCCGTCATTGACGGTGTGTTGGCCAATGATCATCAGGAGGTTAAAGCGGCAGCCGGTCGGTTGGGTTTCCCTGTCGCACTGAAGATTTGTTCGGAAAACATACCCCACAAGACCGAGCGGGGCGGAGTCGCGCTGAATATTCCAGATGCATCTTCTCTGGAAAAGGCTTATCGGGAGATGAGCAACAGATTTTCCGATGTTCCTCATGCGTTCCTTGTGCAGAAAATGGCTTCATCCGGCACGGAACTGATTCTGGGAGCCCGGCGCGATCCCGTGTTCGGGCCAGTGGTTCTCGTGGGTATCGGCGGCATCTTCACCGAAATTTTCCGCGACACAGCCCTTGATCTTGCTCCGGTGGACAGTATGATCGCCCGCGCGATGCTCCGGCGTCTGAAAGGCATGGCACTTCTCGAGGGCTACCGCTCTCAAAGTCCGCTGGATATTGTCGCCATCGCCAGGGCCATTTCGGCGCTTTCCCGTCTGATATCTGAACGTCAGGATATTCTCGAAATCGATGTGAATCCCTTCATCGTTTATGTGGACGGGGCTGTGGCCGTAGACGCTCTGGTGCGGCTGGACGACGGCCATTCCAGGTCTGCCCGGAAACATCCGGCCCCCGGGACGGCAGCTCCGTTTTTCCATCCGGCATCCATAGCCGTTATCGGTGCGTCACGAAGTCCGGGTAAAGGCGGCAATATCATCTTACGCAACTTGCAGAAGGCCGGTTTCAGGGGCGCCATTCATCCCATCAATCCCACGGTTAAAGAAATCCTCGGCATGCGTTCTTACGCACGAGTCTGCGATGTGCCGATGCCGGTGGATCTGGCCATGATTGTGATTCCTAAAACGGCGGTGCCGGAAGCTTTGCAGGACTGCGAGGCCAAAGGAGTTACCAACATCATTCTGAGCACGGGCGGTTATTCGGACGCAGGCAAAGCAGGAGCCGAAGAACAAAAAGTAATCATCGAACAGGCCCGGAAAGCAGGCATCAGAGTCATGGGACCTAACAGCATCGGCACGCTCAATCCGTCCGCCGGCATGGCCACCTCCATCGTAGGTCTTGAACCGATCAAGGCAGGCGGCGTTTCGATCATCGGTCAGTCGGGAGTTTTTTCATCGGGCTGGGCGCGTTGGATAGCAGATACCAAGCCTTTCGGGGTAGCCAAGGTGGCCTGCATCGGCAACAAAGGAGACATCAATGAAAGCGATCTTCTGGAATACCTGACCGATGATTCCGCGACTCTGACCGTCGGCATGTACCTGGAAGGCATCGTCGACGGGCGGCGTTTCATCAGGGCTGCCGACAATATCTGTACAAGAAAACCGGTGGTGGTCATGAAAGCAGGCCGCAGCGAGGCCGGAGCGGCCGCCGTAGCTTCGCATACAGGCTCACTTGCCGGATCGGACGCGGTATTCGATGCCGTCTGCCGCAGAACAGGCCTTGTGCGCACACACAATCCCGAAGCATTCTTTGATACCT
>JAJFTS010000288.1 GCA_021372815.1 Deltaproteobacteria bacterium
GTACCTTAAAAGGTTACTGGTTATTGCCGGACGTTTATTATGGGAAACCATTTGTTGATGGCGTTGTGAAACAAAAAATTATGGGAACGGAAAGGATGGCCGCCTGATGGTTATTTACACACCTATTGACAAAACCTCTCATTGCATTCGCTTTCAGCTAGAGTCACAATCGCTTCGCTCCTGGGATAATTCGACTAACGCTTCAAACTTATAATGACCTATGGTGTCATTACCCCACTACGCTGCGCTTCGGGGGTTGTTCGCCTTACGCTTCAAACTTCATCCCGACAAATCGGGATTCGTTTTCAGCTTGGCTCACAAAAAAAGGGGAAGAAGTCCTTTGTTATTTGCTTCTTCCCCTTTGCTTAAAATACCAGTTTTATTGATTAGCCAATAATCTTCAAAAGCGGGTTGGCGAACAGAATGACCAGCGAAATAACCAGAGCGTAAATTGCAACGGATTCCGTCATAGCCATACCAACCATCATGGTCAACATTACTTTACCCTGTGCTTCAGGATTTCTACCTACCGCATTACTTGCACCGCTTGTTGCCTGACCAAGACCTAAGCCGGCGCCGATTGCACCTAATCCAATTGCGAGACCGGCAGCAAGAGCAAATATACTTGCAACGATCGCTTTGGTGTAATCAACAGTTGCGCCTGCAACAGGAGCAGCCTGAGCCGCTTCATTGGCTGCAAAGACAAACGGAGCTGAAACCAACACAAACAACATCGACAGTACTACGTAACGTAAACTCTTTTTCATTTAAATCTCCTTAGTAGTTTAATTTGATGATGTTCAAAATTCCGAGTTAAAATTATTTCGCCTCCTTTCTTTTTAAGTTTTAAAATTCGGAATTTCGTGTAAATTACTTTTAAACGCGCAAATGAAAATTGTCAAGAAAAAAATTCTATTTTTACCGTCAACTTGATTTTATTTCTTTTGCGCGATAAAATTTAAAAATGAAAAATTTAAAAACCGAACAAAATAAAGTTGCCCGATTGATTCAAAAAGATATCGCGGTAAAGAGATTCCCGTTTGAAGAAGCAGGATTCTCTTGTGAATTAACCGGGGCGGAAGTTCTGTCAACAATCAAACAATTCCAGAAAGAAGGTTTTATCAGGAAATTCGGTGCAGTGCTCCACCATCAAAAAGCCGGTTACAAAGAAAACGCGCTGGTGGTCTGGTCTGTGCCGGACGAGCAAGCGGTAAAAGCCGGAAGGATATTGGCGTCATTTTCCTTCGTTTCCCATTGTTATGAAAGAGAGCCCGCCTTCCTGAATCAATACAACATTTTTACAATGATCCATTCGGACAGAAAAGACATTTCCTCATTGATTAACGACATGGTAAGTGCTACAGGAATTGAAAAATATCTTATCTTGAAAAGCGTTAAAGAATACAAAAAAAAATCACCGGAGTATTTCTGATGAATAAGACCAGAGCGGATTATTTTACAAAAGCGCGCCGTGTTATTTCCGGAGGCGTCAATTCCCCCGTGCGCGCCTGGAAATCCGTCGGTGGAAACCCTGTTTTTGTAAGCCATGCAAAAGGCAGTAAAATCTATGACGTCTCGGGCAAAGAATACATTGATTATGTCCTTTCCTGGGGGCCGATGATTCTCGGTCATGCGCATCGGGAAGTGATCAAGGCGATAATCAACTCGGCAAAAAACGGAACCAGTTTCGGAGCGCCGACTGAAGTGGAAACCCGGATGGCCAGGTTAATTTCCAGTGCCCTTCCCTCTATCGAACTTTTGAGAATGACTTCTTCCGGCACGGAGGCGGCCATGACGGCCATAAGATTGGCGCGGGGAGTCACCGGAAGAAATTTGATCGTCAAATTTGACGGCTGTTATCATGGACACAGCGATTCTCTTTTGACCAAAGCGGGATCAGGCCTGGCGACTTTCGGTATTCCCGATTCTCCCGGAGTACCTGAAGAACTTGCCCGTCAGACTTTAAGTCTGCCATACAACGACATCAATGTTCTGGAAAAAATAATCAATCAATACGGCTCTCAAATTGCGGCGGTTATCGTTGAACCGGTGGCCGGCAATATGGGAGTCGTTCCACCGAGAGGCGGATTTCTGGAAAAACTCAGAAAACTCACTTCCCTTAAAGGGATTGTTTTAATCTTTGATGAAGTCATTACCGGATTTCGCTTTACCTTCGGCGGCTATCAGAATTTAATCGGAATCAGGCCTGATTTGACTTGTCTGGGTAAAATAATCGGCGGGGGAATGCCCGTAGGAGCTGTCGGCGGAAAAAAAGAAATAATGGAAAAGCTGGCTCCCACCGGCGACATTTATCAGGCAGGAACTCTTTCCGGCAATCCTCTGGCCATGAGCGCAGGCATAGCTACGCTCAATGTCCTTAAAACAAAAAAAGATGCTTTTCCGGACCTGGATAAAAAGACCGACCGGCTCTGCACTGACCTGGAAAATTTGTTCGCTGAAAATGGATTTGCCGTTTGCATCAATCGCGTTCATTCCATGTTCACCGTCTTTTTCCAGAAAGGGCCTGTGTATGATTTGAATACAGCCCAAAAGTCGGATAAAAAGATGTTTGCCCGTTTTTTCCACGGGATGTTGAAAAACGGCGTATGGCTGGCTCCTTCTCAGTATGAAGCCGGATTTATATCTTTTGCTCATACCGAAAAAGATATTAATAAAACGATCGATGCCTGCTCCAAAACATTAAGAAACCTGCGAAGAGCGCATTGACAAGCGTGAGTCAATCTTGTAATAATCATCAAATAAGATCTTCCCCAAATAATTTTATGAGGTAATAAATCATGAAACAGACTTTGACGGCTCAGTCTTTTTTTGCGGGAAAAAACAAAATTGCGGTTGTCGGTCTTGGATATGTAGGATTGCCTCTGGCGGCTCATTTATCACGTCATTTTACGGTTATCGGATTTGATATCAACGAAGAGATTGTATCGGAATTAAAAAAAGGCCATGACCGGACCATGGAATTGTCCGATGCCGAATTAAAAAAATCAAATATTCATTTTACGTCCAAGCAGTCCGACATTTCCGGAAGCAGACTTTTTATCGTTGCTGTTCCGACGCCGGTTGACCATTTTCATGTTCCGGATCTCAGCGCGATTGAAAATGCCTCGGCCATCATCGGCAGACAAATGTCATCCGGTTCATGCGTCGTTTATGAATCCACCGTCTATCCGGGCGTAACGGAAGACATTTGCGTGCCCGTTCTGGAGAGGGAATCCAAATTGAAATTCGGCAGAGACTTTACCGTAGGTTATTCTCCCGAACGAATCAATCCCGGCGACAAAGTCCACACCGTCAGCAATACGATAAAAATAATCTCCGCTTCGGATGCCGACACATTGAACTTACTGGAAGGCATCTACGGCGCTGTTGTTAAAGTCAAACTGCATCCTGTCTCGTCAATAAAGGTTGCCGAGGCGGCCAAGGTTATTGAGAATACGCAGCGGGATATCAATATCGCACTGATGAACGAACTGGCTATTATTTTTAATCGGATGGGGATAGACACTCTGGAAGTTTTGGAGGCGGCCGGAACAAAATGGAATTTTCTTTCTTTCCGTCCGGGTCTTGTCGGCGGCCACTGCATCGGCGTTGATCCCTATTACCTGACTTACAAGGCGGAAAGTATCGGCTATCGCCCGGAAGTCATTCTGGCCGGACGCAGAATCAACGACAACATGGGCAAATATGTGGCACAAAGAACCATTAAAATGATGATTGCGGCAGATATCCAGATCAATAAAGCACGAGTGGCCGTTTTAGGACTGTCATTTAAAGAAAATGTGCCTGATTTGCGCAACACCCGGGTTATCGACATTATCAACGAATTAAAGGATTATGGTGTCGAAGTTTTAATCAATGATCCTTTGGCCGATTCGGTTGAAGCCCGCCAGCATTACAATATAGAGCTGACTTCGCTGAAAGAGATTAAAAATATTGATGCTGTTATTTTGGCTGTGGCGCATAACCATTACAAAGAGATAGGGCTTTCCCGCCTTGCCGGGCTCTGTCGCAAAAACCATCCTATTCTGCTCGATATCAAGTCCGTTTTTGAACCGGATACGGCAAAATCATTCGGAATTAATTACTGGCGTTTGTAAAAATACTTATGTGGAGATAAAATGAAAAAAGCTTTCCTTACCGGCATTACCGGACAAGACGGTTCTTATTTGGCTGAATTTCTGTTGTCCAAAGGATATGAAGTTCACGGTCTGATCCGTCGCTCGAGCACTTTTAATACCGAGCGCATTGATCATCTTTACCACGATTTTCATGACCCCGACGCAAAACTGTTTCTGCATTACGGCGACCTGAGTGTTTCCGCTCAGCTTATGGATCTGCTCCATTCCATAAAACCGGACGAAATTTACAATTTGGGAGCGCAGAGTCATGTGCGCGTCAGCTTTGACATGCCCGAATATACCGGAGATGTTACCGGATTGGGAACTTTGAGGATTTTGGAAGCCATTCGTAAAACAGGTATAAAAACAAAACTGTATCAGGCATCATCCAGTGAAATGTTCGGGGCAGCGCCTCCCCCGCAAAATGAGACAACTATTTTTCAGCCGCGCAGTCCTTATGCCGCTGCCAAAGTATATTCTTATTATATAATTAGGAACTATCGTGATGCGTACGGCATTTATGCTGCCAACGGCATTCTTTTTAATCATGAATCTCCGCGGCGCGGCGAGACTTTTGTTACCAGAAAAATAACCCGTGCGGCAACGCAGATAAAATTGGGATTGAAAGATAAATTATATTTGGGGAATCTTGAGGCAAAGAGAGACTGGGGCTTTGCCGGTGATTATGTCGAAGCCATGTGGATGATGCTCCAGCAGGATAAGCCGGACGATTTTGTAATCGCCACCGGTGAAACTCATTCCGTGAGAGAATTCGCCGAACAGGTATTTACGAAACTTGATCTGGATTATAAAAAGCATGTGACGATTGATAAAAGATATTTCCGTCCGACGGAGGTGGACACGCTTCTGGGTGATTCGACCAAAGCCAGAAAAATTCTCAGCTGGCAGCCGAAAGTCTCTTTTGAAAAGCTTATCGATATGATGATTGCGGCAGATATGGAAATGGCTCAAAAAGAAAAAACTCTTGTTGATGCCGGCTTTAATTCCAATAACAAAAAAATCAACGGCTAGAGGTTTCTCCGGTGCTTAGTAAAAAACGTATCACCGTAACAGGCGGTAAAGGTTTCCTGGGGAGGCACCTCCTGAAAAAACTGGAAAGTTGCGGTTGCCTGAATATTAAAGTTGCCGATCTTCCCGAATACAATTTAACGGATATTAACGACATCAGGCGCATGTATGAAGAAACTAAACCGGAAATAGTCATTCATCTTGCCGCAAAAGTCGGCGGTATCGGATTTAATCAGGATAAACCGGCCGAACTTTTTTATGACAATCTCATCATGGGCGCACAATTGCTTCATGAGGCCTATCTCCATAATATCGAAAAGTTTGTCGCGCTGGGAACGGTTTGTGCGTATCCGAAATTTACGCCGTTGCCTTTTAAAGAAAAAGATATCTGGAACGGCTATCCGGAAGAAACAAACGCTCCCTACGGACTGGCCAAAAAAATGATGCTGGTCCAGTCGCAGGCTTACCGCACGCAATATGGATTTAATTCAATATTTTTACTGCCGGTCAATCTATACGGTCCGGGGGATAATTTCGATCCCCGCTCTTCCCACGTCATTCCGGCTTTAATTAAGAAATGTTTTGATGCTATTGATAGCAAGTCCGATCATTTGGAAGTATGGGGCACCGGTGCCGCCACAAGAGAATTTTTTTACGTGGAGGATGCTGCGGAGGCTATTTATCTTGCCACCTTATCCTATAATAAAAGCAATCCTGTCAATCTTGGCTCCGGCTCTGAAATATCCATAAAGGAACTGGTAAAAATTATTGCTGATTTATCCGGTTTTTCCGGACAAATTATCTGGGATAAATCCAAGCCCGACGGACAGCCCAAGCGCATGCTGGATACTTCCAAAGCGTTAAAAGAATTCGGCTTTGTCGCCGGAATGGATATTATTGAAGGACTTTCCAGAACTATTGAATGGTATAGGGAAAATCGACATTTACTGAAATAATGAACGCCGGTCATGTTTTCCTTGACTTGCAGTTTCATTCATGATAGGGAGTTCGCAGAAAATGGATCCAGAAACCCGAAAGTATGCCATGCAAATGGCTTTTGCCAGCAGCATCGGTATTGCCATGATTCTGGCGATTTTTGGTTGTCTCTTACTGGGTATTTATTTGGATCGTAAATTTGACTCGGGCCATGTTTTCAGTGTCATTTTTTTATTAATAGGCATTGCGGCCGGGTTTCGAAATATATATGTTTTGGTTGAAAAAAATTTTACGGATGAAGAACAGGTCATAAAGAGATTAAAAAGTGAACCCCATCGTCAAAGACCCCCTGCAAAGAAAAATTGAAATCCGCAACTGGATTATTCTTGCTGTAATTTTAATTCCATCATTAATTTTCGCACCCATAAAATTCACCCTGGGCATTCTTTTGGGCGGTCTCATCAGTATTCTTAATTTCCAATGGATGGCGAAAGGATTACGGGGCATTTTTCAAAACTTGAATGGCAATGTCAAAGGCGCGGTTATGATCAAGTATTATATCCGCCTGGCTTTAATGGCTGTTGTTTTATATTTTTTAATATCCAATGATATCGCTGACATCATTGGATTGCTTATCGGACTTTCCGTTGTGATAATCAACATATTAACAACCATGATTATCGCCTTGGCAAAAAAAAACTTTATTGAGGAGGTTATATAGAAAACAGATATGGAACCCTTAATATTTTTTCACACGACTTGGCTGAAAGATGTGGGCATTGAAATGACAATTGTAAACAATACGTTATTCGTAATGTTTCTTTTGGCCGCGCTTTCATTTCTGGCAACCAGAGGTATGGCAGTTTATCCCGGCAGAACTCAAAATGTCATGGAAGTGATTCTGGGAAGCTTTGACTCTCTGCTTAATGAAATCATGGGACATAACGGAAGAAAATTTTTTCCTCTTATCGCTACTTTGGGACTTTTCATTCTTGTCTCCAATCTTATCGGTATAGTTCCCGGATTTGAGTCCCCTACTTCAAATATCAATACCAATGCGGCTATGGCGCTTATTGTTTTCCTCTCCACCCATGTCGTCGGACTTAAAGAACATGGATTAAAATACTTTAAACAATTTATGGGGCCGGTCTGGTGGCTCACACCGCTGATGCTGCCTATTGAAGTTATCAGTCACATCTCGAGACCGCTTTCATTGACTTTCCGGTTGTTCGGAAATATCAAAGGTGAAGATATCGTTGCGCTGGTTGTTCTTTTCCTGGTTCCCTGGTTTGTTCCCCTGCCCGTTTTCATTCTGATGATTTTTACATCGCTGGTTCAGACCCTTGTTTTTATGCTTCTGGCGATGATGTATATCGCGGGAGCCATGGAAGAAGGTCATTAATTTTAATGCGTCAAAATTTTTAAAATCACGACGGGAGATCTAAATTGAGTTTTATTTTGATTTCCCGTCGTTTTTTTTTGATAGATTTATCTTTATTATATTCCGGTCTTATTAAAAATATTTTTCAGAAGTTTGATAATCTAATACTTGACGATTAAAGTCTAACGTAATATTTATACAAAGAAATATATTGAACATTTTATCTAACGATTGAGTATTTTGATGCATTCTTTAGGAATTAATATAGGTTCTTCCAGTGTTAAGGCAATCATGCTGGAAGGTCATAATATTTTATGGAACGATGTGGAACCTCATGAAGGAAATTTTCTTCAAACATTGGAGAAAATATTGTCAAATCATGATGTTCCTCAAGGAACAAAAGTTCTGGTCACAGGTACCGAAGGCAGGCATCTCTTAAATATCAACAGCGTTATCGAACCGCTTTGCATTGAAGAAGCGCTCCGGCATTTCAATTATAAGATTGATGCCTTGGTGTCGCTGGGCGGCGAAGATCTTGTTGTTTACACGATAGACGAAAATCAGAAAATCATAACAAGTTTTTCAGGCAATAAATGCGCGTCGGGTACGGGCGAATTTTTCAAACAGCAGCTGGCGCGCATGGACATGAAACTCGGCGACATTAAAAATGTTCCCGATCACTGCCGGGTTCTTAAACTTTCTTCTCGCTGTTCGGTATTCATGAAAAGCGACTGCACGCACCGTCTGAATAAAGGCGAAGCCACCCCAGGCGACATCATTTTATCCCTGAGTGACGTGATGGCCATTAAGGTCGTTGACTTCCTGAAAAGAGCGAAAATTGAGAAAGGCAATGTTCTTCTTGTCGGCGGCGTTACCCAGAATCAGTTTATTTTGCGATTTATCCGCGAACGACTGCCGCAGATAGAATTTATTGTTCCCGAACAGGCGCCCTGCTTCGAGGCTTTCGGCGCGGCGCTGATGGCCCAAACCCACGGAAGCAATATGCCGGCAATGGGATCGCTGTTTAAAAAAAGCGCCATCCAATTCAAACGATTCAAAAGTCTGCAAACAGCCCAGGGCCGGGTCAGCTATCTGTCTTCTCCAAAAGGCAAAGTCGTCGCCGGCCGCGAGTATATTCTCGGCGTGGATGGCGGTTCAACCACAACCAAAGCCTGTCTCATCGACATGGAAACAAATCAAATAACGGCATCTTTCTATGGACGCACACACGGTGATCCTGTTAAGGCATTAAAAAATTGCTTTGTGGAAATGCAAAAACAAATCAAGGAAGACATCGGTGACGCAAAAATCAGTATTACGCTTGCTGCAACGACCGGTTCATCAAGAGAACTTCTCGGCGTATTTTTAGAAACGCCGGCTGTTTATAATGAGATTATCGCTCACGCCGTCGGTACTACATTTTATCAGGAGAATATTGATACCATATTCGAAATCGGCGGGCAGGATGCCAAATATGTTTTCTTAAAAAACAAAGTTCCTATTGATTACGCCATGAATGAAGCCTGCTCTGCGGGAACCGGATCATTCCTCGAAGAATCTGCTCAGGGCGATCTGAACATTCCCGATGCTTCACAAATCGGCGATATCGCGCTGACAGCCAGGGAGCCTTTGAAATTCGGCGAACATTGTTCCGCTTTTATCAATTCCGATATCCGTAACGCGATTCAACAGGGAGCTTCCCGTGAAGATATCACCGCCGGAATCGTCACCTCCATTGTCTCCAACTATCTCAACCGCGTTGTAGGCAACCGGACAATCGGTAAAAATATCGTTTTGCAGGGCGGCGTCGCCAAGAACAAGGCCGTTCCGCTTGCCTTTGCCATGCTTCTGGATAAGGATATCCTGGTGCCGCCGGATCCCGAACTGATGGGTTGTTTCGGCGTGGGGATACTGGCTAAACAAAAAGCAGCCGAAGGTTTTCTGACCAGGACAACCTATGATCTTGATCAGATATTGACCTCAAATATTATCTATGACAAGGAATTCCAGTGTAAAGCCTGCGATAATTTTTGCCCGATCCGGATACTCAACGTCAACAATCACCAATACATGTTCGGCGGCCGTTGTAATAAATACGCCAATATCCGGAAGAAAAAAGTATTCAACGAAGCCGAGGTTGTCGACTACATTGAAAAGCGCAATGATATTCTTTTCAAAGAATGCGCTCCCGATCCTGCCTCTCTCTTAAAGAAAAAGGATTATATTGTCGGCATCCCCCGCTGTTTTTCAATCTATACCCTGTGGCCGCTTTATTCCTGGTTCTTTCATTCCCTTGGAATAGAGACTTTAGTTTCCTGCGATATTTCACATGAAGGAACTGCCCGCGTGGAAAGTAATTATTGTTTTCCGGCGGAAATCGCTCACGGCGCCGTACAGGATATTTTTGACCGGAAAACCGATTTTATTTTCCTGCCGCATTTTCGGGATATGGAAAGCTACGAAAAAGACGGCATCGCCAATTTCTGTCCCATCACGCAGAGCCTTCCCTATTACATCAGGAAAGCATTTCCGGAAATTTCCGAAAATAAATATCTGGCACCGGTAATCAGCTTCCATTACGGACTTGAAAAAGCAGCTGAATCATTTGTTGCGATGGCAGCCAAGCTCGGATTTAATGAAGCCGAAGCGAGGGAAGCCTTTGCAATAGCCTTTAAAAAGCAAAAGGAATGCTTTAATAAGTTTTCCGAACTAGGCAAAATCGCTATTGAAAATGCCCGTCTGGCCAAAAGACCGGTTATCGCCGTACTGGGCAGACCGTATAACTCCTTTACTACCGATGCCAACATGGGCATACCAAGAAAATATACATCCCGGGGCTATTCGGTTATTCCCTTCGATATCCTTCCTTTTGAGGATGAAGCCATATACCCCAATATGTACTGGTACTACGGCCAGCAGGATATGAAGGTCGCCGCGCTTTTAAAGAAAGAGGACAACATTTTCGTCACTTACATATCCAATTTTTCCTGCGCGCCCGATTCCTTCATGCTGCATTATCTGAAATGGATTATGGGCATCAAACCTTTCCTGATTCTGGAGTTGGATTCTCATACCGCGGATGCCGGCGTGGATACGCGTATTGAAGCTTTTCTGGACATTATCGAAGGTTACCGTTCCAAAATCACGAATATTAATGAGGAACGTTATAATAATGGTTTACGCTTCATTAACAATCCCGGTGAAGATATTCACATTAAAAACGATATTACCGGTGAAAAAATACCGATTAAAAACAATCCCCGCGTTGTCCTGCTCATCTCCAATATGGGCAGGCTCTCTGCGGAGTTAGTCGGCGCGTCCCTTCGCGGTCTTGGCGTTAACGCTCAGACCATGCCCGTGCCTGATGTTTATACGCTGCAAATGGCGCGTAATCACGCCTCCGGCAAAGAATGCCTGCCGTCACACCTGGTTTTAGGCGGCGCCCTTAAATTTCTGTCTTCCGATAAATACCGCAAGGATGAAATTTACATCTTGTTCGTTCCGACAACGACAGGCCCCTGTCGAACCGGCCAGTACTTTGTTTTTTATGAAAATCTCTTCAAGGATTTGCGTTTGGAAAATGTCCTGGTCTTTACGATGGATTCCGATAATTCCTACAACGAGCTGGGATCTGAATTTTCCAAATACTTATGGTGGGCCGCGGTAATCGCTGATTACATGAAAGACGTGGAAACATCTTTGCGCACCTGTGCTGCGGATCCTGCCGAAGCGATGAGAATTTATGACCGGATCTGGCAGAAGATGATCGGTGTGGCCGAGCGCGACATAACAAAGGTTCTGCCGGTTCTGAAGGAGATTGCCGATACAATTTCTCAAATACCGCTGGCCAGAAAAATGAATGATTGCCCGAAGGTGCTGATTGTGGGAGAAATCTATGTGCGGCGCGACGATTTCGCCGTGGATGAATTAATTCAGCAGTTCAGCAGCCATGGCATCATCGGTAAAGTGTCCAATGTTGCCGAATGGTTCTACTATTGCGACTTTGTCCGGCATTACGAATATAAAAAGAAGCTCAATCTTCTCCCGTGGTACCGGCGGGTCTTTGCCCGGGAATTTCTCGATATCATTTACTGGAATATCGAACACGCCTATAAAAAAAATGTGGAGAAAAATATCCGTGAATCGTTGAGCACAACGGGCCTGGTGCCGCATACACCGCACAACATGAAAGAAATCATGAAAAACACCGTGAAGCACTTCGTCGGCTATGAACTACACTCGGAAATCAGTATTTCCAGCGGTGTCGCCGCAACCGCTATGATGGACGGCTACTCGGGAATCGTGAATATCTCGCCTTTCGCCTGTCTCATCGGCCGTGTCATCGAGGGCCTATTCACTCCCTGGGCCAGAGAAAGGAATTATCCGGCTATCTCCATTGAAATTGACGGCAATCTCCTGCCCCCGAATGTATTGCACAAACTGGAAATTTTTATGCTGAATGTCAAGAGATTCCGTGGCAGAGGAGACATTTCCTCCATGGTGGAACAACAAGGCGTAAAGCCTGTCTACATAGACAGAAAAATTATCCGGTAAAAATTCCGGCGAAATAAAATAAAATTATGTAACCGATATATAAAATAACAGGCGTCCCCCATGAATGTAAATATGACAGGAATAATTTTAGCCGGTGGAAGAAATTCCCGCATGGGCGTCAACAAGGCATTCCTGGAAATTGACGGAATTCGCCTGATTGATAAAATACTGGCCGTTTATCGACAATTATTTCCCGAGATAATCATCGTGACCAATGATCCCTCTTCCTACACGGAATTTACCGATACCATTATTGTGACGGATATATACAAAGGCAAAGGTCCGCTGGGAGGCATCTACACGGGCCTGTTTTACTCAAAAAACGATTACGCCTTTGTCAGCGCCTGCGACATGCCTTCTCTAAACAGGGATTTTATCCTTTACATGATTGATCATAAAGGGAAATATGACATTGTCGTTCCCGAACTCCCCGCTGGATATCAGGCTTTACATGCAATTTATTCCCGTCGTTGTCTTCCGAATATAAAAAAAATGATTTTGTCGGATAAACTTAAGATTGCCGGTTTTTTCAAAGACATGCGCTTGTATAAAATAACAGAGGATAAAATCAAACCTTTTAATAAAGACGGGCGTCTTTTTATCAATATCAACACGCCTGAAGATTTTAAAAATATTCAAAATTAAAGGACCTTAATACGGCAAGCAGCGATTCTATTCGAGCCCTGCAATCATCTCTCTTTATCATTTTGTAATAAATAATAATTTTCCTTAATTGGCTAAAATATAAAATTTTTAATATATTGAATAAACAGGACATTATTAATGCAAAAGATGCTTGACAATGGCTGAGCATTTGTTTAATAAAGTTGAACAAATGATCAACATGATATTGATATATTTTAATATGGTGAAAATGTTGTTATACTTGATCACAAAAAAAGAAGAACTGTTCTATGGACAATAGGCAAAATATTATCGACGCGACGGATCGTCTGTTGCAAACCCATGGTCTGGCCCGTCTAACCACACGTGAAATAGCGCGCGAGGCAAAGGTTGCCGAAGGCTTGATTTATCATCACTTCAAGGACAAAGCGGAGTTGATATTTGAAGTGGTCGAAATACGTGTGCGTGAATCTAAAGACATTATGCAGAATCTGCCGCTGGAAGTGGGTAAAAGCACGCTCATAAAAAATCTGGAAGATGTTTTACTTTCAATCTATCATGCTCACTATGAAATATCGCCGATCATCTGCACTATTTTCGCCGATCAAAAATTACATGTTCGCATGCAGGAAATCGTGGAAGAACGGAATATGGGACCGGCATATGCCATCGATGGATTGGATGCGTATCTGGCTGCGGAGCAGCGGCTGGGGCGGCTTTCGGATGCAGTTGACACCAAGGCCCTTGCCAAGTGTTTGTGGATGATCAGCACACAGTGTGCCATGCTCGACCGGTTGATGAAAAACACATCTGATGAAACCCAGGTTATTAAAGAAATCCGCGATTACTTGAAAACGCTGAAGACGGGCTTCGAGCCGCGCACGAAGCAGAAAAAAAGTAAAAATTAAAGAAAAAAAATAAATAAGCAATGTTTTCCTTATATTATAAAAGAGGTGTCCGATGAAAATAAATAAGCAAATTGTGCCGTTGATTGCGGTGATCATTCTTCTAAGCTGTATAATGATAGGCGGTTGTGGAAAGAAAGAAAAAATGGTTGCTCCACCGGTTCCGGAAGTTGCCGTGGTGACGGTTCAGCCCCGACAGGTGCTCACGACAACCGAACTGGCCGGCCGGACTTCCTCCAACTTGATCGCTGAAGTTCGCCCCCAGGTTGGCGGCATTATCCAGAGACGCCTGTTTACAGAAGGATCCGATGTCCGGGCAGGACAACCTCTGTTTCAGATCGATCCGGCTATCTATCAGGCGGCGGTCAGTAATGCCAGTGCGGCATTGGCCCGTTCCGAAGCTAATCTCTCGGCCCTTCAGTTGAGGGCCGACCGCATGCGGGAATTACTCGCCGAAAAAGCTGTCAGTAAGCAGGATTACGACGATGCGTCTGCGGCATTGAAACAAACTCAGGCGGATATACAATACGGTAAAGCAAACCTCGAAACAGCCCGTATTAATCTGAAGTATACCACAATAACTGCGCCCATTTCCGGTCGTATCGGCAGATCGGGTATAACGGAAGGCGCCCTGGTTACGGCGCATCAGCCCCTGGCTTTGGCAACTATTCAAAAACTGGATCCCATGTACGTGGATGTAACTCAGTCCACCACCGATATTTTGAAATTACGACGCAAACTCCAGGAAGGACAACTGTCCAGAAACGGCAAGAATCAACAACAGGTACAACTCATTTTGGATGATGGTTCGGAATATCCATTGAAGGGCAAACTGCAATTTCAGGACGTCACAGTTGATCCTACTACCGGATCGGTTATTTTGCGAATCGTATTTTCCAATCCGAAAGGCATTCTATTGCCGGGAATGTTTGTACGGGCAATTATTCAGGAGGGCGTTCATAAAAATGCCATCATTATTCCCCAACAGTCCGTTTCCCGCGATCCCAAGGGGAATCCCCTGACGTTAACCGTTGATAAAGACGGAAAAGTTCAACAGAAGCCCCTTACACTGGACCGCGCCATCGGCAGTGAATGGCTTGTTTCTTCAGGACTGGAACCGGGCGACAAAGTGATCGTGGAAGGCATGTTGAAAGTAAAACCGGGAATTCCTGTAAAAGCCGTTCCTTTTGATGCCGGTGAAAAAAGCAGCGGTAAAACTGATAATGCTAAACCTGCAAAAACAAAATAACGGAGGAATCTGATGCTGTCAAAATTTTTTCTGGATCGTCCGGTTTTTGCATGGGTCATCGCTATCATCATCATGGCGGCGGGAGCGCTGGCCATCTATAATTTGCCCATCTCTCAGTACCCGCCGATAGCTCCGCCGACGATAGCCATCGATTCTTTTTACGCCGGTGCGTCAGCTGAAACCGTCGAAAACAGCGTTACGCAAATCATAGAACAGAAAATGACCGGCTTTGATAATTTGCTGTATATGTCCGCCACCAGTGATTCGGCGGGATCGTCGCGCATTGAATTAACTTTCAAGGCGGGCACCGATCCCGACCTTGCCTGGTCTCAGGTACAGAACAAACTGCAGTTGGCCATGTCGAGTTTACCGGAAACGGTCAGGAATCAGGGAGTCACCGTCAGCAAATCGACTCATAATTATTTGATGGTCGTGGGTTTGATCTCGGAAGACGGCAGTATGGACAGAAGCGATCTGGAGGACTACGCGAAATCCAATCTTGAAAAAATCCTGGCGCGTGTGCCTGGTGTGGGTGAAGTCGAGATTTTCGGCAGCGGTTACGCCATGCGTATCTGGCTTAATCCCGACAAGCTTACAAATTATCATTTAACGATTGAAGAAGTTCTGGCGGCGTTGAAGTCCTACAACGTGGAAGTTTCCGCCGGTCAGCTGGGCGGTGCTCCGGCGCTGGAAGGCCAGCGGATGAATGCTTCCATCGTTGTCCAGAATATGTTAAAGACCCCCGAAGAGTTCGGCGCCATCCCCGTACGCACCAACCCGGATGGGTCCATTATCCGGATACGCGATATCGCTCGGACCGAATTAGGGACTGAAATCTACGACATCCAGGTCGAACATAACGGCAAGCCCTCAACCGGTCTGGCTATCCGGCAGGCTGCGGGCGCCAATGCCCTCGACACGGCGAATAATGTCAAAGCGAAGCTGGAAGAGCTTAGTAAATTCTTTCCCTCGGGACTGAAAGTCGTCTACTCCTATGACACGACCCCCTTCATTAAAGTTGCCATCAATGAAGTCGTAAAAACTCTTTTCGAGGCTATTCTGCTGGTTTTTCTGGTCATGCTCCTTTTTCTGGGAAACATTCGGGCAACACTGATTCCGACTATTGCCGTTCCGGTAGTTCTTCTGGGAACGTTTGCTATTCTGGGGCTGTTCGGATATTCCATCAACATGCTCACGATGTTTGCCATGGTGCTGGCCATCGGACTTCTGGTTGATGATGCCATTGTCGTAGTGGAAAATGTCGAACGGATTATGAGTGAGGAAGGTCTTTCTCCCCGTGAAGCCACAGCCAAGTCGATGGAACAGATCACCAGCGCTTTGATCGGCATCGGACTGGTGCTCTCGGCCGTTTTCGGCCCGATGGCGTTTTTCCCCGGCTCTACCGGTGTCATTTACCGTCAGTTCTCCATAACGATTATTTCCGCTATGCTTTTGTCGGTAGTTGTGGCTTTAATTCTAACACCGGTACTGTGCGCATCGCTGCTTAAACCTGTTGCTGCCGGTCATGAGCCGGCGGAAAATGCGAATCCCCTTTTTCGTCCTTTTTTTCTGTGGTTTGACCGCCTGTTTTTCGGCCTCCGCAAAAGATACGTTGATCTGGTCGGCCATTCCCTCACCAGAAAGAAACGCTATATAGTCGTTTTTCTGGTGATCGTCGTAGCAATGGGATTTTTATATTTACGCATGCCCACCGCTTATCTACCCGATGAAGATCAGGGATTGCTGTTGGCGCAAGTGCTTATGCCCAATGGTTCCACCATGGAACAAACAAAAGCAGTAACAGAAAAAATCGCACATTATTTCGAGGAAAATGAAAAAGAAGCGGTGGAATCATGTATGACCATTTCGGGTATCGGTTTTTCCGGCCGAACTCAGAATAATGGTATGGTCTTTATCAAACTGAAGGACTGGAAGCTGAGAAAACGGCCTGATCTCAAAGTCAAAGCGGTTGCGGGAAGAGCTATGGCCGCTTTTTCGGGCATCAGAGAAGCGATGGTTTTCGCTTTCCCTCCTCCTGCTGTCGTCGAGCTGGGAATAGCAAAAGGGTTCGATTTCGAACTTTTGGATCGGGGCGGTCTCGGACATCAGGCTTTGATTGAAGCCCAGTATCAGCTTTTGGGAATGGCGGCACAGGACCCCAGACTGACGGCTGTCCGGCCTAACGGAATGGAAGACGTCTCCGAATACAGAGTTGACGTAGATTGGGAAAAGGCCGGCGCTCTTGGAGTTCCGATAACCTCTATCCACAATACCATATCCGCTGCTTTCGGCAGCGCTTATGTCAACGACTTTGTTAAAAGCGGCAATATCAAGCGTGTTTTTGTTCAGGCGGACGCGCCCTACCGTATGCTGCCCAAAGACCTGGATAAACTCTATGTTCGCAATACTTCCGGTCTGATGGTGCCGTTTTCCTCCTTTGCCTCCGGCCGCTGGACGTCAGGGTCTCCGAGGTTGGAGCGTTTCAACGGTTTTCCTTCTTTGAACATCTGGGGTGAATCGGCTCCGGGAAAAAGTTCGGGAGAGGCTATGAAGGCCATGGAAGAGATGATCGAAAAATTGCCCCAGGGCATCGGTTATGACTGGACCGGACTTTCCTATCAGGAGCGCATTTCGAGCTCGCAGGCTCCCCTGCTCTATGCCTTTTCCATTTTTGTCATCTTTCTGTGTCTGGCCGCTCTCTATGAGAGCTGGACGATTCCCATTTCCATCCTGCTGGTGCTGCCGCTGGGAGTCATTGGCGGCATCATCGCCACAAGTATGCGCGGCATGGCTAATGATGTGTATTTTCAGATAGGTCTTCTCACCACACTCGGACTCACGACCAAGAATGCCATCCTGATCGTCCAGTTTGCCAAAGGCGGATTGGAAAGAGGAATGAGTCTGATCGACGCTACCGTCGAAGGAGCAAAACTGCGTTTCCGCCCCATTGTCATGACGTCTCTGGCTTTCGGTTTCGGAGTTCTTCCTCTGGCAATGACCAGCGGAGCAGGTGCGGGCGCGCAAAACGCCATCGGCACCAGTGTGCTGGGCGGCATGTTCAGCGCCACCATCCTGATCGTCATTTTTGCGCCATTGTTCTTCGTGCTGGTTGAAAAATTATTCGGCCGTAAGCACAAGCAGACACCAGACGGTGCAAGCGGTAAAATATTTTCTGAATCGCAACATATAAAATCAACTGCGACGGATAATGTAATTCCGCCGGAGGTTAAATAAAATGAACAAAAAAATATTCCTTCTAGTTATTATCATTTTTTTCGTTTTTGCCGGTTGCACCATGGCACCTAAGTACAAGCGCCCGGAGACTCCGGTGCCTTTAAAATGGCCCGGCGGTCCGGCCTATATCTATATGGAAGATGCCGCTGATGAATCCACTCCGCCTGCATCCGCCTTGTCATGGCGGGAGTTCATCAGGGATGAACGACTGCGAAAAGTTATCGAAACCGCTCTGAATAATAACCGTGATCTTCGTATTGCGACTTTGAATGTTGAAAGAGCTAGGGCATATTACGGAATTCAACGCGCCGAGCTTCTTCCTTCGGTTAATGCCGCCGGAAGTTTTTACAAAGAACGTATTCCTGCTGACCTCTCATCCACCGGCAGCGTGGTAACCGCCGAGCAATACAACGTCAATCTCGGCATTACTTCCTGGGAAATTGATTTCTTCGGCCGTATCCGCAGTCTAAAAGATAATGCCCTAGAGCAGTATTTAGCAACGGACGAGGCACGTCGCGGTTCGCAGATTATGCTGATATCGACAACCTGTCAGGTCTATCTCGCGCTGGCTGCCGACAGAGAAGCTCTTCGGCTGGTAACATCGACATTGAATACTCAGGAGGTTTCCTATAAACTGATTAAAAAACGTTATGACGTCGGTTTTGCCTCCGAACTGGATCTTCGCCGGGCGCAAAGCCAGGTGGATACCGCCCGAGGTGATGTCGCCCGCTACACGCAATTGGTCGCACAGGATGAAAATGCCCTGAATCTTTTAGTAGGCTCTCCTGTGCCTCCCGAACTGCTGCCTTCGGATTTAAAGAATGTAACGCCGCCGCAAGATATTTCAGCCGGTCTCTCCTCCGAGATACTTTTGCAGCGGCCGGACGTTTTAGCGGCGGAACATCAACTCAAAGCGGCTAATGCCAATATCGGCGCCGCCCGGGCGGCTTTCTTTCCCCGGATCGCTCTGACAGCCACCGCCGGAACCGCCAGTGCCGATTTGTCCGGATTGTTTAAATCCGGACAGGGGGCGTGGACTTTCGCTCCTCAAATTGTCATGCCGATATTCGATGCCCGAACGTGGCATGCCTACGATGTCACCAAAGTGGAGAAAGAAATATCTGTCGCCGAATATGAAAAAACCATCCAGACGGCTTTTCGTGAAGTGGCCGATGCATTGGCTGAAAGAGGCACCATCAATGATCGTCTTGCCGCGCAACAATCGCTGGTTGACGCTTCTGCGGTATCTTACCGATTATCCGAGGCTCGGTACAATAAAGGAATTGACAGTTACCTCTCTGTTCTGGACGCGCAACGCTCACTTTACGGAGCAGAACAGGGCTTAATCATGCTGCGTTTAGCCCGGATCAACAGTCTGATCACTCTCTATAAATCACTGGGCGGAGGAAAAGATAATTAGAAAGACGGGAAAATTATTTGGTTTTTGAATTATTTTCTGGTAGTTAATGAAATATAAATTAAAAGGATTTTCCCGGATGAAATATAAATGGTCGCTTATTACTGTCCTAATTTCTATCATTTTCTTCCTCCCTCAACATTCATATGCCACTGACGAGGAAGCGCGACAGTCGGATACGCTGACCCTTTATCTGGAAAATGATTTCATAGACAACACTGACCGGTATTATACGCATGGAATGAAGATATCCTGGATTTCCAGGGATCTTTCCGGTTATCCGGCAGGCATGACGCCGCCGTCATTAATACACTGGTTTATCGATAACGTTCCCCTAATCAACGCTCCCGATCGACAGCAATTTTTTTCTTTATCATTGGGACAAAATATTTATACGCCGGAGGATAAGAAACGATACGATCTGATTACGGATGATCGTCCTTATGCCGGAATCACGTACCTGGCGCTGGGAATCCATACCCGAAACCGTCAACATATGGACACTGTGGAAATTGATCTTGGCATTGTCGGACGACATTCTTATGCGCAGGATTGTCAGACAGAAGTTCATAAATGGACCGATTCCGAAATTGCAAATGGCTGGGAAAATCAACTTCATGATGAACCTATTATAAATTTGTACTACGAGCACAAATTTAAATCCCTGCAATATATAAGCTCACAAGGTTTCGGATTCGATTTTATTCCTCATCTGGGATTGGCCGTCGGAAATGCCTTTACCGGAGCCAATGCGGGCGGTCAATTGCGGATTGGCTGGAACATACCCAATGATTTTGGGACCTATCTTATCCGTCCTGGATCGGACAGCAGCTCTCCCCTGGACGATACGGATCCCCGCTTTTTCAAACCGCTTCATCGCTTCGGATTTCATTTCTTCGGCGGCATTGACGGACAAGCTGTCATCCGAAATATTTTACTTGACGGAAATACCTTCCGGGACAGCCACAGTGTTGACAAAAGACCTTTTGTCGCTGATTTTATCGTCGGATTCGGGCTAATCATTCAGCGTGTTAAAATCACTTATTCATACGTATTCCAGACGAAGGAATTCGAATCGCAAAAGGAAGATCAACATTTTGCTGCTCTTTCCGCATCATTCTCCTTTTAGCACAAACAGTTTAATGATGTCCGGCTAAATTTCATCTCTGCGGCAGGAAAAAGATAATGAACAACTTATTTCTTTACAGATATCGGCTGAACCCATTTTTTGTTATTGCCGTCATAAAACCATTTATCGGGAAAGCCGCGACGACGGACAAATACAGGGTTATCCGCCCAGTGTAAAAGTTCCTTATAGGCGTCATGAATTTTTCTGAATGTTGCCGCCTGGCCTCCCAGATCCGGGTGATGAATCTTAACCTGATGGCGGTAAGCGCTTTTTATGATTTTACTTAACTCCTGGGAATGAAGATCGGCCTTGTTTATTTCCAGACAATTCAAGGCTTCCGTTTTGATAGTGGGAATCCTGAGCAGTCTTGGACGCTGTGATGCGTCAAAAATCTTGTAACGTTTCGCGAGTTTCAGAACATGCTGTGAAGCGAGATAATTTTTGTTTGTCCGCTTAGACTCCGCCCACCAGGCATTGCCCAACTCATTTGTCATTATAGTGAAATCAGCCGCTGGCGTGCTTCCCGCTTTTCTTTTTCCGCTGTAACGAAATATTTCCTTGAATCCATAGGGAACAACGTCGAGGACAATGATGGTATCGGAAAAATAAAAAGTTGCATATCGGGTATTCAACGCTTCCAGCAATCCGGCTTTAACGTTTAATTTTTGCCTGAGATGCTGACGGCATTTTACGGAGCAATATCGACGGTTATTAATATCTTCCGTGGTGCCGCAGGAAAGACAAAAATTCTTCTTTTCAATTTTAACCGGATTCATGAACATTTTGCAATTAAAGACATCCCGCTTTTTTCAGCAAAAAAACGGGATGTCCCCCCTGCGAATTTATTTCTTTTCAACTGCCAGATAACCCTTGGCCAGCGCTTTATTCACATGAAGAACCCCTTTATTCATATCTTTCAGGGGGTATTCCGCTGTAATGGCGGGCAGAGCGTCTGCGTCGGCCTGTGTTTTGACAACCGATCCGGCGGGAACATAACGTCCGTCAGCGACACGAACGCCCATCAAAATAACGCCCGGTTCTATCACACAATTCTTGCCCACAAAAGATTTGAACACCAGCGTTTTCATTCCGACAAAAGTATCGTCCATCACCACAGCCGGTCCGTGAATTTGAACCTGATGCGCCAGAGAAATTCTGTTTCCTACGTAAACCGCATATTTTTTACCCTCAACCTCCATCAGATTCTTTTCCACGGGTTTGCCGTCCAGTTCCGTTTCCAGCGCGTGAATAACGACCCCATCCTGAATATTGGTATCGTTGCCCACATAGAGCGGCTGGCCTTCATCACCGCGCACACAGGCGGTCGGAGCAACCATGACGTTGCTTCCCAAAATAACATTGCCGATAACCGCCGCCAGGGGATGAACGAATGTGCCTGCTCCGATTACCGGTTCGGATACTTTCGCACTGAAATCTGTTTTTACATTCTTCTCTATCATTTTCTTCCTCCGTTTTAATGAGACTCAAATTTTACATGCGTAACGCAGTGAAATTTGTAAGTCGAATTATTCCATCCCGATTTATCGGAATGGAATTCAATTTCTTATTCTGTTGACGAATGCATTACAGTTTAAGTATTCAACTTGAACCAATCATTTATTTTATTGCTTTTTCCCGCATCAATAGTTCCCGCCAGACTTTTTTTACTATTTTTTCAGTTTCAGAAATGCCGTTCTTATTGTCAATTACGATATCCGCCAGTTCGATTTTCTTCCTGATTGGCATCTGGCTTCTCAGTCTTTGCTCAGACTCTTCCCTGCTGATATGATTACGCGTCATCAAACGACGGATTTGTTCTTCCGGCTCGATAATGACGAGCAATGTCAAATCAAAAAGATGCTGATTTTTAAATTCGAACAAAAGAGGAACATCGGAAAGTACTATAGCGTGTGTTTCTTTTTGCCTGATTTTCTCCAGCCGTTCGTGCCATTCCCGATAAACCAGGGGATGAACAATTTTGTTTAGTTTTCTGAGCTTTTTTTTATCGGCAAACACGATATTGCCCAGTTTAATGCGGTCTATTTTTTTATCAGTCCGGAGAATGCCTTTTCCAAAACAATTAACGACTTCCTGCCACGCCGGTTTTCCCGGCTCCTGAATTTCATGAGCGAGTTTGTCAAAATCAATCAGATGAGCCCCTCTTTGAACAAACATTCCGGCAACGGTTGATTTTCCGCAGGCAATTCCGCCTGTCAGTCCGACGTTTAGCATAAATTACTTCTTGTTGAGTTCATAGATAATGCGCAAACCTTCGAGTGTCAGCATATCTTCCGTTCTTTCAATCGTTTTTGTTTCCGGGGCTATGATATTCGCTAATCCGCCTGTGGCGATGACCAGCGGATTTGTTTTTACCTCCGCTTTCATTCTGTTGACGATACCGTCCACCAAACCGGCATAGCCGAACATAATTCCCGCCTGTATGGCGCTGACCGTATCTTTAGTAATGACCGTCTTCGGTTTGCTGAATTCGACACGCGGTAATTTTGAAGCTCTTTCAAACAGTGCTTCGATGGAAATCATAATACCGGGGGCGATGCAGCCGCCCATGTACTCCCCTTTAGGGGAAACGTAATCGAATGTTGTCGCCGTTCCGAAATCAACGATAATCGATTCCTTCTGAAATTTACTGTACGCCGCAACGGCGTTAACAATCCGGTCGGCTCCGACTTCTTTGGGATTATCGTAGAAAATAGGCATTCCCGTTTTAATTCCCGGTCCGACAATCAGGGGTTTAACATTAAAATATTTTTGACAGAGGGGCTCCAGAATATTGAGCATGGGGGGAACCACGCAGGAAATAATAATCGCCGTTTCACCTTT
>JAJFTS010000229.1 GCA_021372815.1 Deltaproteobacteria bacterium
TTGCAGAGCGCCGGAGTTCTTTATCGCATGTTCCGTCCCGGTAGATCTGTGAATGGATTGAATCGGAATGCTTAACAAGTACTTTGTCTTATGCTGAATCTGTGTGTCCACCCCGGCGAAATGCCTTTTGTCGGCGGGCGCATAAGTATATATTACTTTATTTTTGTTGACGGTTACTCCGGCAATGCTGTCGAAGGGCACCCGGACACCGACGAGTTCGGCAACATCGGAAAACAGAAATTGCAGATGAGCGCCTTCTTCGCCGAGGATCGAGCCGCCTGTGGCGCCGGTGAGTTGGATGCAGGTGTCCAGCAAAGCCTTCAGTAATTCTTCGGGTGTGCTACTGAAACTCATTTCTACTATGCGGCGCAGGTATTGTTCCATGAATATGTTGCCCTTTCCGTTCATTAGCACATGACTTCCGGATCTTTTCGGATACTTTTATCACATGTTAAATCAGACTTCAGCAATAAAAAAAGCACTCCGGCATGATTTCTCATCCACGGAGTGCTCATTTTAATTCGTTTTACGGCGGCGCTTCGCGCCTGGTTAGTTCATCCGGCAAATTTCAGTCGTTAGATGACCTTCAGGTTATGCTCTACGCTTCTGAAACTTATGACGCACCATTAGCAAGTGTCATTAAAGTTAAATGACTTTGACGTTTGTCGCTTCCAGACCTTTTTTGCCCTTAGCAACATCAAAGCTTACGCGCTGGCCTTCATTTAACGTTTTGAAACCGTTACCCTGAATGGAGCTGAAATGTACGAATACATCGCCGCCCTCTTCATTCTCGATGAAGCCGAAGCCTTTGCTTTGGTTGAACCACTTTACTTTACCTTCTGACATAGTTCTAATCCTCCTTTCATAAATTTTCAAAAGTCGAATCAGCACGATGACAGAACTCACGGTTATAATACCAGGCAAGCTGCGGGGTATTATAACCCCCGCTTTGCGGGATTGTTCCCAATCCCGATATATCGGGCTTGGATAGTTCGTCCAACAAATTTCAGTCTTAGATGACCTTCAGGTTATGCGCTTAGCTTCTGAAATTTGGGACTCACTACGACTTACAAATTTCAATACTTTATTTTTGAAATTTGAGTCTCACAATAAAAAAGCCACCAAGACTCTAAAGTACCCGGCGGCTAACCTATGTGCTTCAAAATGTCTAAATTCAACTCTTTCCTTCGTATTTTTTTCCGTAAATCCGAAGTTGGTGCAACCCTATGATAATTGCGGATAATAGTCAAGTTTTATTTACCGGGATAAAGATTTGCCGGAAAAATATGGAGCAGAAATATTGATCTTCCTCATATTAAGCAGGAGGTTAAATTGTTTATGGTTTTAAGATAAATATTTCGATTTCTACCGGGGCTGAGTATTCATCAGATGGCAGCTTGCCAGAAATAATTCCACTTCCTTAAATACAACGCCGGCGATTTTGCCGCAAACAATTCCATGCAGATGATAATCAACCCAGACGAAATGTTTCTTATCCGAACCAAGAAGTTCAAATATCGCAGGACCGCTTTGCGGGGCAACTTTCGGATCATGGTTCGCCTGAATCACCAGCGCCGGAATATTGATAGCGGGAAGCGATTGACGGACTTTTTTCATCAGCTTTTTAACCTGAACAAATGCGCTGACCGGACAGAGCAGATAGTTGATGTGGGGATTGTCCGCATCATTATTCATAAACTCCCTGGCCAGACTATTCATGCCCCATTCATTGCAAAGAAGATTGAACGCGTTCAGTGTCTCGGCAAACTTTGATGAAAATTTTTTGAATTTGAGCGGTGCGCTGACAGATATCACAGCCGCAAAATCATGTGGTTTCCTGATCACGGATTGCAGAGCAAGACCTGCTCCAGTGGAAAAACCGGCTATCAGAATATTTTTACAGTACTTTTTCAGAATAGCATGGCCGCGATCAACCGAATCCAGCCAATCATCATAATTGCGGGTAGAGAGATCTTTGGAGGATGTTCCGTGACCGGAAAGCCTTGGCGCGTAGACGGTCAAACCTTTTTGATGCAGAAACTGCCCCCACTCTCTTACTTCCTCCGGCGCTGCCATCAGCCCATGAATTAAAAGAACACCGGTATCAGATTGCAGCGAGTGCAAAAAAAACGGCATCCCGATACTCTGAGGTTTGCTCTCTCCTGCACAATAGTTCTTTTCGTATTCTTTAATAAATAACGCCGACTCGGCTGCCAGAAGCGTATCTGCCACCTCGCCGTGCTTTGCAGGATCAATTGCTGTATTCATGATCACGTGCCAAGATGGGAATAGACTCCGTAAATCATGGCATAATGCAGAACTCCGCCGATCAATACCATGATGTGAAAGAGTTCGTGAAAACTGAAGATGCCGGGGACAAGCCGTGGTCTTTTGGTTGCATAGATTAAACCGCCCAAAGTAAAAAACACTCCGCCGGTAAACAGCAAAATCCCCTGCGCCAGATTCATGTAGGAAAGGATTTGTTTAAGGGGAACGACCGCTATCCAGCCCATGACGAGATAAATAACAGCATAAAGAATCCTGGGTGCCCGCGGGAAAAAAAGTTGAGAGATAAGCCCGAATCCCACAAGTCCCCACTGAATAGCCATGATGGACCAGCGCCAGGGACCATGTAAATACATATAACAGATGGGAGTGAAGGTTCCGGCGATCATACAAAAGATAGCGAGGCGGTCCAGTCTTCTCCATAAGGATTTCTCATTTTCCTCTTTTTTAAAAGCGTGATAAAGCGAACTTGCCAAAAAGAGAAAAACCACCGAGATTCCATAGATCAGAGCGGTGATCAACGCCGGAACCGAATATCTTGCGACCAGCACTAAAAATACAGTGCCGACCACCGCGGCGATGGCGCCGACCAGATGGGAATAGAAATTAAAAGATTCCTGTTTTCTTATAGGCATGGTGAAATCCTTTTGCCGGTAATTTTTTTTATTTGCCATCAAAGGAAACATTATGGATGAGCTTGAAGAAACGCCATAACCTGCCTCGTAGCATTGTTTTTTGTAGCATACTTTAAACCATAATTCTTTATTTTTTATTCCTCAATGATAATATGCCCTTGGCAACGGAATTGCCTTTCCAAACTTCCCTTTTCATCACAAGTAAATCGACAGCCGGACTTTTTTCACTTTGATGTTGGGTGCTAATTTGTTATAAAAAATCCTGAGGCAGGTATAAAACAGAAGTATAAAGTCCCACGTCGCTACGCTCCCGGGACAATCCAACTTACAGACATCGCCACACTACGTTTGCAATGTCTGAGTTTCATTGGAGGTTTTTTTATGATTGTGACGGTTGTAAATATTTTTGTCAAACCGGAAAACATTGCTCAGTTTATCGAGGCCACGACAGAGAATCATCAAAACTCGATCCAGGAAAAAGGCAATCTCCGGTTCGATGTTTTGCAACGCCGCGATAATCCGTCGGCTTTTACTTTGTATGAGGCCTATGAATCGGACGAAGCGGCTGCCGCGCATAAAACAACCGCTCATTATTTGAAGTGGCGGAAAACCGTTGAACCCTGGATGGCCAAGCCGCGCGAAGGAATCGCCCATAATGTTCTCGCTCCACTGGATAAATCTTTATGGAATCGATAAATACGTTAAACCTTGACGGTCTGCCCAAAATCATTTTCGGCACGGGTAAATTTTCCAAACTCCCTGACATCATCTCTGCTTACGGCAGGAATGTGTTGATTTTTGTCGGCGGCGAATCGCTGAAAAAGTCGGGATGCCTGGATACGTTTATCCGGCAGCTCCATCAGGCTCAGATCAACTACAGAGGCATATCCGTTCGGAATGAACCTTCCACGGACGTGATCGACGGCGTTGTCTTCCAGATTCGAAAGACACCGGTTGATGCTGTTGTCGCGATCGGCGGCGGCAGCGTCATCGATTTCGGCAAGGCCGTCTCCGCCATGCTGCCCGTGGACGGATCAATCAAAGACTACCTGGAGGGCGTCGGAACAAAAAAACCGTCCGGCGCAAAAGTTCCGTTCATTGCCGTTCCGACAACCGCGGGCACAGGAAGCGAAGCGACAAAAAATGCCGTGGTATGCGACCGTAAATAGGGCTATAAAAAATCCCTTCGTCACGACTCTTATATGCCCGACGTCGCGCTGGTCGATCCCGAACTGACCCTGACGCTGCCCCGTCACATCACCACCGCCTGCGGCCTGGATGCCGTCTCGCAATTAATCGAATCTTATACATCAACAAAGGCCAATGTTTCCATTGATGCATTGGCCTTAAAGGCGCTTTCCCATGCCTCGGAAAGTCTGTTGCCGTTGGCTCTGGGACAAAGCAATGATATTTCTCTGCGGGAAAAGATGTCCTGGACGGCGCTGGTTTCGGGGATAGAGCTCAGCCGCTCCGGCCTGGGCGCGGTGCACGGCATAGCCGGACCGCTGGGCGGACTGTGTCCGGTGCCTCACGGCATAGCCTGTGGAAAACTGCTGTTTCCGGTCATGAGTTTTGTAATAAAAAAGATTATCGAGGAAAAGAATACGGCGGCTCAGAAACGTTTCGCCGATATCGGAAAAGTATTTACCGGCAATGCCGGTGGTGACGATGTCTTTTATTGCAGACAATTTCTCGAAGTTCTGGACAAGTGGACCCGGATGCTGAAGCTGCCGCAGCTTTCCCGTTTCGGCATGACGGCTTTGCATATGGGAAAAATCATTGAATTATCAGACAGCAAAAACAGCCCGGCCATTCTTTCCCCTGAAGAGATGAAAATTATTCTGGAAGTCGTCCGCTGATACACGGAAAGAGTTTGTACCTGTCAATAATCACGAAGGATACGCAACACCGTTTATCGGAATATTTTATTTAAGGCCTTCCCCGCGTCTTGCATTTTTTTGCGTATCTTATCCGCAACGGGATTCACCGGATGATCGGGACATGTTTTTTTCGGCGCTGTCCCTGTCAGGTAGGCTTCAGTCAGCGTTTTGGGACAGGACTTCGTGGCCAGATATCCGGTCTTGGGGTCGATCAATGCGGTTTCTATGCCTTTGGGCGGAATGACGGCCAGCGGTCCCGACTGGGAATACACGGCTCTCATGAATCGCGCCCAGATATGGAGAGCTCCGTCAGCGCCGGTCAGGCCGGTA
>JAJFTS010000309.1 GCA_021372815.1 Deltaproteobacteria bacterium
TCTTCGGTTTGACTTTTTCAGCCTTCGGCAATTCGAGTCGCAATACCCCCTGTTTTACCGTCGCCTTGATTTTTTCCCGATCTATCTCATCGGATAAGGTAAAGGTTCTTTCATAATCGCCGACCTCATATTCGGAAAAAACAAGACTATAATCCTTGACCTTGCCGTTTTCCACGCGGCCGGAAATCGTCAGAATATTTTTTTCCAGTTCCACATCCACTGTTTTCTCATCAACTCCCGGCATATCGGCTATCAGAAACAGAGCTTCCTTTGTTTCATAAATATCAACACGCGGCACAAAAGTTTTTACATTACGGATTTTTTCCGTAGCCACCGCACTTTGAGTTTTCTGCACGTCTTTATCGGACATAAATTATTGCCCCCTTTCTTATGAACTAATCTTAATCTTCTTCGGTAAATCCTCTTGAAGTCTAGGCAAAGTAATTCTTAATATTCCTCTCTCGTATTTTGCTTCGACCGCTTTGGAATCCACCTGAAACGGCAACTGGAAATTTCTTTGAAAATTACCCAATTCCCTTTCCTGACGCAAATAAGTCTCACCTTCTTTAATCGGATCCATCTTGCTGATTCCGGAAATTGTCAGGGTGGATCCGGTAACCGATATATTGATATTTTCAGGATCCATTCCCGGCAGTTCTGTTGTTACAACCAGGCTGTTATCTTTTTCCCATACATTTATCGCGGGATAATCCAATGCCGCCGTTTGTCCGACATTGGAAAAAAGCCTGTTAATTTCTCTCTGTAAATCGATAATTTCCGGAACACTGTCCGCGAACCGTTTCATTCTCCATATACCCGGACCAAACATATATTCTACCTCCTAATGAGACCCAAGTTTCAGAAACAAATAACCTAAAGGTCACTATAGGCGCACTGAAACTTGCTGGTCGAATTATCCCGCTTAAGCGGCGGTAATGAGTCCCAAAATTCAGAAGTGCATAACCTGAAGGTCACTATAGACGCACTGAATTTTGTTGGACGAACTATCCAATCCCGATAAATCGGGATGGGAAATTATCCCGCGCAAGCGGGGTTTCAAATTCTCTGTTTCATAAGCAATTGCTATTATTAATTATTTTGCTTATTTCAATGTAAATATATTTATGAAATTTCTTTTGTCAAGGCTCGCACTAAAAGCCCGATAAAATCAAAGCAGATACAACATTGATTAAATATCTATTGAATAAAGATAAGAAATTTCGGACTTCCTCTCTTGACAGTGGATAGACCCGTAAATATATTAAGTCCGTTTTAAAGGTTTAAGCTTTAAAAAGTAATCAAACGGAATAAGTATGGAAGATCATATCATAAAAATATTTAAAGAGAGCAGTCGCGTAAAAGATATTTTCCTCAATGAAAATCTAAACAAGATAATGAACGTTATCGAATCGCTGACTGCGGCTCTGAAAGCAGGAAACAAAATATTGATTTTCGGCAACGGCGGTTCCGCCGCCGACGCTCAGCATCTGGCTGCTGAATTCGTCAATCGTTTTATCATTGAACGTCCTCCGCTTCCGGCGATCGCTTTGACGACCGATACGTCGGTTATTACGAGCATTGGAAATGATTATGATTTTTCTGAAATATTCAGCAAGCAGATCCGGGCGATCGGTCAGCCCGGAGACATTGCGTGGGGCATCAGCACCAGCGGAAATTCGCCCAATGTTTTGAAAGGATTGGAAATGGCCAAAAAAATGGGCCTGACAACCGTCGCTTTTACGGGGAAGGACGGTGGAGATATAGCCAGGATTGTTGATTTTTCCATTCATGTCTCTTCCAACAGCACGGCACGGATTCAGGAGGCCCATATAACGGCCGGTCATGCTATTTGCGAAATGGTGGATATAAAATTATTCCAGAAACCTGATTTTAAATAATAATTTTTTTAGAGGTGCGGGTGAAAAGTAAAAAAGATCATTCTGAACATATTGCCAAAAATGCTCCATCCAGCGAGCACCATGACGAAGAAGCTGACGCGAAAGATTCTCATAAGGAATTAGAAGATTTAAAGAAAAAGCTGGAAGAAAAAGAAAAAGAAGCCGCGGTCAATTACGACAAATATCTTCGGGCGATTGCCGATCTGGATAATTATAAAAAGCGGGCTCTCAGGGATAAAGCCGATGCGATAAAATTCGGCAATGAAGATATTATCAAAGATATCTTGCCATTTATGGACAGCCTGGACAGAGCCCTGGAGCACGATACCGGCGATATTCAGACCTTTAAAGAAGGCATTGCTTTGATTCAGGATCAGCTTTTATGCTGTCTGAAAAAACACGGCGTGGAACGGATTGAAGCGGCGGGTCAGGATTTTGATCCGAATTTTCATGAAGCTTTGATGCAGATGGAAAGCAACCAGCATGAGGACAACAAGGTCGTCAGCGAAATGGAAAAAGGTTATTTGCTTAACGGCCGGCTTTTAAGACCATCGAGAGTCTGCGTCTGTAAAAAAACAAAAAAAGAAAATGATATCTTTGAAAATAATGAGGATATGGATGAATAAGGAGGGACAACCATGGGAAAAATTATTGGAATTGATTTAGGAACGACAAATTCGTGCGTCGCTATAATGGAAGGCGGAGACCCCGTCGTAATCGCCAATCAGGAAGGAAACCGCACCACGCCGTCCATCGTCGCTATCGCGGACAACGGTGAGCGTCTGGTCGGACAAGTGGCTAAAAGGCAGGCCATTACCAATTCGGAAAATACTGTCTATGCCGTAAAAAGGCTGATCGGCAGAAAATATACATCAAAAGAAGTCCAGTACGATATCAAGGTAATTCCTTATAAAATCACGGAGGCTTCCAACGGTGACGCACAGGTTACCGTGCGCGGCAAGAATTATTCGCCGGCGGAAATATCGGCAATGATTCTCACCAAAATGAAACAGACCGCCGAGGATTATCTGGGTGAAAAAATCAAGGACGCGGTTATTACGGTTCCGGCTTATTTTAACGATTCGCAGCGGCAGGCGACCAAAGACGCGGGCAAGGTTGCCGGACTGAATGTTTTACGCATCATCAACGAGCCGACAGCCGCCGCGCTGGCTTACGGTCTGGATAAAAAGAAAGACGAAAAAATAGCGGTTTTCGATCTGGGCGGCGGAACATTCGATATTTCGATTCTGGAACTTGGCGACGGCGTGTTTGAAGTCAAATCCACCAATGGCGACACCCATCTGGGCGGCGAAGATTTCGATCAGCGTGTTATGGATTATCTGGTTTCCGAGTTTAAAAAAGATCAGGGCATCGATTTGAGAAGCGATAAAATGGCGCTGCAACGCCTCAAAGAAGCGGCGGAAAAAGCGAAGATGGAACTTTCTACTACCATGGAAACCGACATTAATCTGCCTTTTATCACCGCCGATGCTTCCGGCCCCAAACATATGAATCTGAAACTCTCCCGGGCGAAACTGGAATCCCTTGTGGAAGAGCTGATCAATAAAGTGGTCGGTCCCTGCCAAACCGCTCTCAAAGACGCCGGAATGTCAATTAAAGATATTGATGAAGTCATTCTCGTCGGCGGCATGACCCGTATGCCGCGTGTTCAGCAGAAAGTCAAAGAACTGTTCGGCAGAGAACCGCACAAGGGCGTCAATCCTGATGAAGTCGTCGCGGTAGGCGCGGCTATTCAGGGCGGCGTTCTGGCGGGCGATGTCAAGGACGTTCTGCTTCTGGATGTGACTCCTCTTTCTCTGGGTATCGAAACGCTGGGCGGCGTCATGACCAGACTCATCGAAAAAAACACGACCATCCCCAGCAAGAAGAGCCAGATATTTTCCACGGCGGCGGATAATCAACCGGCCGTGAGTATTCATGTTCTGCAGGGTGAACGGCAGATGGCCGCCGACAACAGAACCCTGGGGCGTTTCGAACTGGTCGGAATTCCGCCGGCGCCGCGCGGCATTCCGCAGATTGAAGTTACTTTTGACATCGATGCCAATGGCATCGTGCACGTCAACGCCAAAGATCTGGGCACCGGCAAGGAGCAGAGCATCAAAATCACGGCGTCCAGCGGTTTGAGTGAGTCGGAAATTGAAAAACTGGTCAAAGACGCGGAAGCGCATGCGGAAGAAGACAAGCGTCGCAAGGAGCTTATTGAGGCCAGAAATCAGGCCGACACCATGGTTTACTCTGTGGAAAAGAACATCAAGGAATTCGGCGATAAAGTGGACGCATCGGAAAAAAGCCGTATTGAAGACGCCATTGCCAAGGTGAAAAAAGCCCTTGAAGGTGATGATATCGAAGCGATCAAGAAGACACAGGATGAATTGATGAATGTTTCTCACAAGCTGGCGGAAGCCATGTACGCGAAAACGGCCGGCGGCCAGGCAGGCCCCGGAACCGGCGGAGACCAGCCGGGCGCCGAACAACAGGCATCGGGCAAGAAAAATGATGATGTCGTTGACGCCGATTTTGAAGATGTAAAGTAATCTCCATAAACAAATTATTTACAAAGCCCGGAAAGACTCAAGCCTTTCCGGGCTTTTTTTATAGACCGTAGCTAAAAACTATTATAAAATAAAAAATAAGGTTGAGTACGAATAAACCCTAATTCTGAAAATTATTAAGGAGGGGAAATGAACTTTTACCGGAGATTTGAAAAAACTTTCGTTTTGTTACTGAACGTTTTTATCCTCTGCTTTATGATGACGGCAAGTGCCGCTGAAAATACCACACCGGCAGCGTCGACGGAAGTAAAACCGTCCCCGGCAACATCACAACAAATTTCCCCGCCTCCGGTCATTTCTCCATCCGGAAAGCCCAGCTCAAACGCCATCGGATGTATTCTCCCCTTGTCCGGCAAATACGCCGATTGGGGAAACAAAGCATTGAACGCCATAGAATTATCCGCGGGAATTTCCAACAAAGAAAACAAACCCCCCTGGGAAGTCATTGTAGAAGACTCACAGGGATCGCCGGAAAAGACAAAAGCTGCTGTGGCAACTTTAGCTGAAAATAAAAACGTGCTGGCGATCATCGCGCTAACCGAAACGGCGGAAGCGATGGATGTGGCCAGGGAAGCCAATAAAAGGAAAGTCCCGATCATTATGATAACATCCAAAGAAGGCGTGACAGCGGCGGGCGAATATGTCTTCCAGCACTTCCTGACTCCGACGCAGCAAATCAAAGCTCTGGTAAATTACGTCACCGACAACTTGAATTGCGCGATATTTTCCATCTTGTATCCTCAGGATGAATACGGAGAAGAAATGTTTAAAATTTTCCGTAAGGAAATAACCGGGACCGGCGGTAAGGTAGAAAAAGCGATTTCCTACAGCATCAAGCAAACGGATTTTGCCGGCGAAATAGGCAAACTGACGGGCACAGCTGCCAAATCACCCTCCAAATCCAGGACCAATAAAGATGATGAGCAGGAAATCGTTCCTGTCGACTTTGAAGCTCTTTTTATTCCCGATTCCTATATGCGGGTAAAAATGATTGCTTCACAGCTTGACTTTTATAACGTAAAAGGCTTTGTGCTTCTGGGTACGAGTTTATGGAATTCTCCGAACCTGCTGAAAAACGGTTCCGAATATCTTGAGGACGCGATATTTGCCGACAGTTTTTTCAAAGACGGTTCCTATCCGGAAACATTTAACTTTGTGGATTCATATAACACGGTCTACAAGCGCTATCCGGAAAACATCGAAGCGCTTGCTTTCGACACGGCGGGAATGATTTTTACCGTCATGGAAAATGAAAATGTCAAGACAAGGCGGACTCTTATCACCCGACTGACAAACATAGGAGTTTATAACGGAGCAACCGGCAGCATGTACTTTGATGCGGACCGGGTCTCGCAGAAAATGCCTTTTATATTAAGAGTAAAAAATGGCAAGCTGGAACAGGTAAAATAGTTCTACGTTCTATGTTCAAGGTTGAAGATTTAAGGATAAAAACATGCGTTTTTTACTGACCAATGATGATGGAATTTATGCCAAAGGATTAAGCGCCCTTTACAAGGAGCTTTCCAAAGAAGCCGATTGCCTGATCGTCGCACCGGAGATCGAACAAAGCGCCGTGGGCCATGCCATCACAATTTCCCGCCCTCTGATGGTGCGTCGCGCTACCAAAAATGATGTTTTTCTGGGATATGCCGTCTGCGGTACGCCGGCGGACTGTGTGAAAATAGGAATAACGGAATTATCGGGCAAGCCTTTTGATATGGTCATTTCGGGAATCAATCGCGGCGGCAACGCCGGCATCAATGTCCTTTACTCGGGAACCGTTTCCGCCGCAACCGAAGGCGCCATTCTGGGAGTCCCTTCCATGGCGGTATCTCTGGACACCCACAAGGAAGCCGACTTCACCTACGCCGCCAAATTTGCCCGCAAAATGAGCAGACTCATCCTCCGTCATCCGGGACAGTTTAAAGGCAGCGCAATTAATGTCAACATTCCCTTTATTCCCCGTGAAAAAATCAAAGGCGTGGTTGTGGTCCGGCAGGCTCAAAGCAATATTGTCGAAACGTTTGAAAAGCGCATAGATCCCCGTGAAAATATTTACTACTGGTTTGCCGGAGAATCTCAAGCCGCCCGCAAACAAAAGGATACTGACGTCGGCGCCCTGTCCTCAGGCTATATCACCGTCACCCCGATTCAATACGATCTGACCCGATATGATTTACTCGACGCACTTAAGAGTGTTGTTAAACAAAATAATTTTTAACGGCACATCTGAAGGACAC
>JAJFTS010000310.1 GCA_021372815.1 Deltaproteobacteria bacterium
TCATATTTATAATATTTGATAAAATATTCCCGCGCACCCCATCCGTTTTTAAATTGCCGAAGTCCCTCATTTTCAGGTTCTGTCCGTCCAAAGCAGAAACTCTTGAATCCTCTATCGCAGCTATATTTAATGGCTTCCCACATCAAAAGATTGTTGGCTCTCAGGTGCTTAAATGCTTTATCCGATGCCCCGTATTTATAAATGACTTCTTTTTCTGAATTTAAAAAAACGTTGGCGGCGATGACATGACCGTCCAGAGATGCGATAGCGACAAACCCCATGTTTTGCGCAATCACTTGATCGCACAGGTGCCGGAAAAAATGGTAAGGCTGCGGCGGCAGGCCATGTTCTTTTCTGGTCATAGCGTTCAGACGGTAAAAATCATTCATCGATTGAAGCGAAGTGGAAATTGCCACCTGTACATTTTCTTTTAGAGCTTTTTTTATGTTTCGCCTGGTGGAATCACGCAGATTAGAGAAAAGCTGCTGTTCTCCGCAACTCAGGTCCAACTGGTGTCCAAAAAATAATTGAGACGGCTTTTCCACTGACAGGTATTCTTCTCCTCCCCGGATTTCCAGATACTTCCATTTTTGCTTTCTGCCCGTGATAACCGCCTGCTCAAACAATTTCTGAAACTGCTCAACATTTTCGGCAATCGGTTCGCACACATCGGTGAAGGGAAGACATACGCCTCTTCTGCCGGTAAGCGCGCTGTCTACTTCCATCATGGGCAAAAGACTGACGGAGGTGTTTTTTTCGGCACACAGATAAAATGGCCGGTAATTGTATGATTTGTTCAGGACATCAGCCCAGTTGGAGGTATGAAAAAAAGAATAACCCGGCGTGGAGATAAGAAGCTTATTCCAGTTTCCTTCCAGTGGATTTGTAAGCGTCGGTTCATGCATAGTATTCCTTAATCTGCTCGACAACGTAAGCAACCTGTTCGTCCGATAACTCGGCAAACATTGGAAGCGATAAATATTGCTCAGCGCATTTTTCGGCAACCGGGAAACTGCCTTTGCCTTTCTTGAGAAAACGGTAGGCGTCCTGGAGATGAACAGGCACCGGATAATGAATACCGCAGGCGATGCCTTTTTCATTCAGATGAGCCATGAGTTTATTTCTGTCATTCACGCGAATGGCGTAAATATGATAAACGTGTCTGGTGTAATCCGCTTCCTGCGGAACAACAACTTCTTTTACTTCAGAAAGCCCTTCCGTATAATCTTGAGCGTGCTTCCGGCGGGCATCGTTCCATGCTTGCAGATATTTTAATTTAACGTTGAGTACGGCTCCCTGAATTCCGTCGAGCCGCGCATTCCAGCCGATTATGCCGTGGTAATATTTTTGGGCCTGGCCGTGATCACGAAATATCTTCATGTTTTCAGCCAGGGCGTCATCATTGGTTACGATAGCCCCGCCTTCGCCGTATGCGCCAAGATTTTTTCCGGGATAAAAGCTGAAACACCCGGTGGCGCCGATGGTTCCGGCTTTCTTCCCTTTATATTCTGAGCCGTGGGCCTGGCAGGCGTCTTCAATGACGTACAGACCGTGCTTGCGGGCAATAGCCATGATAGGGTCCATATCCGCGGAATGTCCGAAAAGATGAACAGGGATGATGGCTTTTGTTTTTTTTGTTATGGCGACCTCCAGTAAATCGGGATTCATATTATTGGTTTTTTCATCGACATCGACAAAGACAGGGATTGCGCCGGTCAGCGATATTGCTTCGGTGGTCGCAATAAATGTATTGGGTACGGTAATGACCTCCGCGCCTTGTCCGATGCCCAGAGCGCAAAGGCTCAACCACAGAGCATCGGTGCCGTTTCCGACGCCCACAACATGTTTGCAATTACAGAAACTGGCAAATTCCTGTTCGAACCGGGCTACGAAAGGTCCTCCGGCAAATGCAGCATTTTCTATAACTTCATTAATTGCGGAATGAATTTCGTCTTTGATGCCGTTGTATTGAGTTTTTAAATCCAGAAAAGGGACTTTCATCTCATCGCTCTGCCTTTCTTAATATTTTTGCCGGATTGCCGGCGACAATCATATCCGGGGGAACATTCTTTGTAACCACGCTGCCGGCGCCGATAACGGCATTTTCGCCGACGATCACGTTAGAAAGAATTGTTGCGCCGGAACCTATTGACGCTCCTTTCCTGACAAGGGTAGGCTCTACTTTCCAGTCGGCTTCCGTTTGCAGTCTGCCGTCGGTCGTAGCTCTTGGCAAAGAATCATTGATAAAGGATACATTGTGCCCGACAAAAACATCATCTTCGATGGTCACTCCTTCGCAGATGAAAGTGTGGCTTGATATTTTACAGTTTTTTCCGATGAAGGCGTTTTTTTGAATCTCAACAAACGCCCCTATTTTTGTATTATCTCCAACACAGCAACCATAAAGGTTGATAAACTTGGAGAGCTTTACGTCTTTGCCGAGTTTAACATCATCCGATATGCATAAATGGTTCATATGTAAACAACTGCACCTTTATGGTTGAGCGATTTGTTGGCTGCTACCAGCATTCGAACATTATTCAATCCGGCCATGCCGTCATTGACAATGGAATCGCCGTTTGTTACATAACCGACAAATTTTTCCGCCATTAATCTTAGCGCTTCGGTTTGTTCGACTTTCGGCGCCCACATATCGCCCCAGCGGTAGTCAACGAGCAGATTATATTTCCCTTCTTTTGATTTTATCTGAACGCCTTTATCGTAGACTTTAATTTTTTCGTCCGGCTCAATATCGTTCCAGACCAGCATTTTTTTTGAGCCGCCGATCAGCGTCGTTCTGACTTTCACCGGAGAGAGCCAGTTGACGTTGATATGAGCGATGATATTATTGTCGTAGTAGAAAGTCAGGTAGGCGATATCTTCCAGACCGCGGTCAAAATGGCCGACTCCCGTGGCCACAACCGCCTGTGGCTTCTCATCAATGACGTAATCCATGATGGAAATATCATGAGGGGCAAGATCCCATACCACGTTTACATCATGCTGGAACAATCCCAGATTAACCCGGGTGGAATCGAAATAATAAATTTTGCCGAGTACGTCGTCATCAATCAACTGGCGAATTTTGCGCACCGCTCCCGTGTAAAGAAAGGTGTGATCCACCATCAGTTTTAAATTTTTCCTGGCAGCCTTTTCCACCAGGTCTTCCGCTTCGGCCACGGTGTAAGTAAACGGCTTTTCCAGAAAAACGCTTTTCCCTTCCTCAATTGCTTTGCTGGCCAGTTCATAGTGGGTACAAACCGGAGTGGCAATGGCAATTGCATCAACCTCCGTGTTTTTGATCAACTCGTCAATGTCGCTGGTTACGTTTATCTGCTGGTAAGTATTTTTTACTTTCTTTAAGATTTGCTGATTCATGTCGCAAACCATGGTCACCTGTGACCCGGCGACTGAATAGAAATTTCTGACAATATTAGGCCCCCAATACCCATATCCGATCACACCCATGCGCAACATAACAACGATCCCCTTTAAAATGTATTTTCCTTCCAATTTAAAACAGGACTGTAACGTTGTTTGAAAAATTAAAATGCGCCGCTGCCGCTTATCACTGCTTTGGGAGTCATGAAGAGAATTTTTAGATCGAGAATGAGGCTCCATTCCTGCAAATATTTCAGGTCAAGCCGGACCATTTCATCAAAAGTTGTACGGCTTCGTCCCGTAACCTGCCATAACCCTGTGATCCCCGGTTTAGATAACAGTAAACGCCTGCGGTGCCAAATATCATAGAGATCACATTCGTAGGGAATAGGAGGACGCGGTCCGACCAGGGACATGTCGCCTTTCAATACATTTAATAATTGCGGAAGCTCATCAAGACTGGTTTTGCGAAGAAATCGGCCGACAGTTGTGATGCGGGGGTCATCGGTCAATTTGAATATCCCCGGTTCCACTGCCGCAGTGTTTGCCTGATTGATAAACTTAGTAATATATTCTTTGTGTTTGATAGGATCATTATTTGCCGTCATTGATCTGAATTTATAGAAAAGAAATGTTTTACCGTTTAATCCAACCCGCTCTTGCTTAAAAAATACAGGTCCGGGCGAAGTGGCCTTTATGGCTATCGCAATAATCAAAAAAAGAGGTGAGAATATCAAAAGGGCTATGGTACTCCCCAGGGTATCGAAAAAAATGTTTTTAATAAAAAGCAATGGCTTTTTATTAAAATCTTCTCTAACCATGTCGGGATATAGGTTGATATTGAAAGGTAGATCTGAGGACAGTCTCTGATTTTCTTCCGGAAAAACATGATAGGAGATGTAAATATTATTAAGCCACTGGGGATCGAGTCTATCGCGCAGGCGGTTGTATATTTTATAAATTATGTTATTAATAAGAGTCTTATCCATTACGGCTATTTCAGTGAACATGACGCCGATAATTTTATTATACTGATACCAGCCTTTGATATCGACTTCTCTCATCAATGGATTCAAGGAAGTTTTTATTTTATCGACTGTTTTTGTATCTTCCGTTGTTTCAATCAGACGCGAGATATCCAGCAGCAAAAGAAGAAAAGGTTTTTTTGATCGTTCCGTCCGCATGCGCTCCAAACGCAACATATGATGAAAATGCGGCTGATCAAAGAAAGACGTATCGTCTTCGGTAAAGAATCCCATTGAGGTTAAGAATTTCTTCGGATAAACAGAACCCCACTTTTCTTTTTTAAATCTTGGCATATTCATAAAATTATTCCCGATATTGGAAAAAATCTTATTACTGCTTTTGATTAAAAAGATAGTTTACCGCGTGCAACGAATCATCTATTTATACAAGGGGAGTTTTCAGTATAATTTAAATTATTCTAATGTCAAGAAAATAAAATTATAAAATTATAAATTTTATAATTATTTGTAAATCAATATCCTTTATGGATAAAATTCAATATATTTGAAAACATAGGAGAACAGTATATTCTCGATTATTTTGTTCATTCCGAGTTTACCGGAACTTATTTTTTCGATGGCCATAATTTTCTCCAAAGTCCCGGTTGGGGATGCGTTTTGGAATAACGATAGTCGTAATATTGATGATTGGCGCCAAAATATCTCTGAAGCATGGCTTTTGTTTTAAATTCCATATTATTTAATACGATGCCGAGGACTTTATTTTCATTCAATAATTTGACCGCCTGTTGAATTGTTTCCCTGGGGGTTTCACCTGATTTAATAACCAGTATAATTCCGTCGACCATTTCGTTTAAGACACTGGGCTCGGTTGTCGCGAGAATCGGGGAAGAATCCAATATGACATACCGGTCTTCATATCTTGATTTTAAATTCTGAATCAGATCCCTCATTTTCCTGGAGCCGATTAACTCCACCGGATTGTCCTCGATACTGCCGCCGGAAAGAATGCTTAGCTTCTCGATGGATGTTTTAATCAGCAGGTCCTGCATCTCATCTTTCCCGGTCAGATAGTCGGAAAGTCCTTTCCTTTCCTGAAGGCCGAACCAGCGCGTAAGGGAAGGATTTCTAAGATCGCAATCAACCAGAAGCGCGAAGCTGTGTAATTCAACGGCGATGATGCTGGCTAAATTAACGGCTACGAAACTTTTGCCTTCTCCCGCCGCCGCACTGGTAACCATAATGATTCTGGGGGCGTTCTTTTCTCCGGGTTTGATAATAAGCGTTCTCAGCCTTCTGAATTGTTCCGTCACCAACGACGAAGGAGCGAAGAAAGATATTAGTCGATCATCCAGAATAATATTGTCCGGGACAGATTTCTGAAAATCATCCTGCGATTCCACATACTTTTCCCGTTGTACTTTTTGCAGCGCATCAAACATTTTACCCATAAAATCTCATCCTCACTATTTGATTAAATATATCCGGGAAGAACAAATACAGTAAGCCGCAGGCGAAGCAGAATAAAAGAAGTAAAATAGTAACAGCGAACAGAATCGGCTTACCCTTCCGAGTCCATGAAGAATTTTCCTCTATTTCAATATCCCTGATAACACTTTTAATAATTTTTTTATCGATGCGGTTTTTATCCCGCGAAAATCCCGTCAATAACGCGTTGTCGCCTACGATATTAATCAGGCGCGGAATTCCTTTTGAGTAACGGAATATTTCCTTTATAGCGTTATCGTCAAATATAGCCAGATTTCTGGAGCCGGCCCGTTTCAGTCGGTAAATGATATATTCTTTTGATTCGCTCAATGTCAGAGGACGCAGATGATAACGGATAGTGATGCGCTGCTTAAGCGGACGAAACCGGGGTTCTGAAAGAGTCTGATTTAATTCCGGCTGCCCCAGAAGAATAACATGCAAAAGTTTATATTTGGTTGTTTCCAGATTGGTCAACAGGCGGACCTCCTGAAGTAAATTCGTATCCAGGCTCTGCGCTTCGTCAATGATCAAAAACACCTTTTCATTTTTAGTGAAACATTGAAGCAGATAATTGTGCAGAGCGGTAAGGCTCTGGCCTCTTGATTTGATACCGTCCGATTCAATGCCCAGATCAGTACATATGTAATGGAGGAAATCCGTACTGTCCATTATCGGATTGAAAACATAACAGGTCTTGATGCTGTCTCCTTCTATATTGTTGAGCAGTTTGCGTACCAGCGTAGTTTTTCCGGTGCCTGCTTCACCTGTGATAACGCTGAATCCCTTGCCTTCATGAATGGCATATTGAAGATGAGCCAGAGCTTCCTGATGGACCTCGCTTAAAAAAACAAATGCGGGATCAGGCGCTATTTCAAAAGGCTTTTCCTTAAAACCATAAAATTTCTTATACATAATCAGGATGCTTTTTCTTCAATTTTAGGTATCGTCGCCAGAACTTTGAGTCCGAGTGAAATTTCCACATCGGCTGCATCGTGGAATGATCTATCCATTTGTTCGCGAATGAAAGCCAGAGCAAGACCGCCGGCTAATCCGGCGAACAGGCTGATCAGCATAATTTTGGGGATATCAGGCGTAAAAGGTGTCTCGGGAAGTCTTGCCGGGTCAATGACTCTGAACTGTTCACCTTTCTGCCGTTTTTCAAGATTTTCCGCCTGCTGGGCTTCCTGGCTTTTTTTCAGCAATGTTTCATAGGCTTCTTTGGTGCTCTGATATTCTCTCAACAGTGCGGCCATATCCTGTTCCCGTGCCGGAGTTTGTTCAATCCGCCACAGATATTTATTGATCTGAGCCGAAACAGAGGCGCTTTCATCCTGCAGACGTTTTATTTCCAGCGATGTTGTTATCAGTTGATTTTTTAATTCTTTATAGCGGGGATCTTTCCTGACATCATTATCATAAGTATCTTTGTTTTTTTCCAGATCTGCCAGCTTCTTATTCACGGCAATGACATCGGGGTGGCTGTCCGTATATTTTGTCCGGAGGTCTTCAAGTTCTCTTTTAAGCCTGTCTTTCTTGGTTTCGTAAGTTGCACCCCCGTCGCCTGCCGCAGCGGAGTCTGCCTTCTCGTGGAGGGAGGATGGCTTGTCCATAGACGGATTATCTTTTGCGTTCCCGACCGCAACTGACGTGCTTACGGGCATTTCCATGTCATTGAGTTGTTTTTGGAGAAATAACTTGCGGTCTTGGGCGGCTCTGAGGCTTTCGCTTATTCGCTGATGCTGATTCTGCATTTGTTCCAGGATCTTCAGGTTTGTATCTCTCTGCTCGGGAAGACCACCCATGAAGTGCCTTTTATAATTGGTGACACTTGCTTCCATTTTATCGAGCTTTGCTTTTGATTCGGCCAACTCGTTCGTCAGGAATTCAGTCGTGCCCGATGCCTGTTGCTCTCTGATTTTAAGATTTTCTTCGATGAATAGAGAAGACAACCTGTTGGCCACTGTTGTTGCTGTATTGGGATCTTTACTTATAAAACTGATGGTAAAATACCCTTTTTGATCTTTTTTGGTCGGCAATTCAACCTTGATGTTGTTACGCATTAATTCGACCACTTCTTCTTTGGAAAGACTTTTGCTCTCCTTTTCATACAATCTCAGTTCCGTGATAATTTTTTCCAGACGCGTCCGGCTCATGACTTCCTGCGCTATCGACTGTAATCGTTCTTCAACCCCGGAGGTAACTGTGGCGCGTACAAAGTCTTCAGGGACTCTTTGCGGAGATACCAGTACGAGAGTTGATGCTTTATATTCCCTGGGAGCGGTAATTGCATAAATTGATGCTCCCGCCACAACCAGTACGAAGGGGATGATGATGTACCATATTCTGCGTCGCAGGATTTCAAGATATTCGTCAAAGGTATAGTTTTTTGCGGTGTTAATCATAAATATTTACACTCCTTATCGTTTTCGGTGCAGTTATCCATTTCTGATGAATTCTAAAAATAAAATACCAATCAAGAAATAAACTGTAATTTAACAGGTAACTTTTTAATTCGGTCAAATTAATAAGATGCGGTTAACGTCAGGATCCCTTTGTTTTCATCGTATTCATTTATCCAGGTATCTGAGTCGTCGGCATGATGAGATATTTCCAATGATAGGGTAAGCCATTTCAGCGGTTGATATGAAACCGACGCGCCAATGCCCCAAATGGTATCGGTTTGGTCTGTCATGATATATTCAACTCTTTCGATGCTGCCTGAAAAACCCAAAGAGAAATTCTTTGCCGGACTATGCTTTATTGATCCGGTTGCTCTGTAATATTTCTGGAAGCCAAGATTTTCAGCCGTGAAATAATCCTCGGTGTATCCTCCCTGGAGGCTGAGAACATAGATTGTTCGGGCATCTTTATTTGCCAAATCCGCTTTGAAGGTTAAGCCGTCGAATTTGGTATCCTGATTGTCGTATTCCATCCAGTAATAACCAATCTGTGCGGATATTGTTAATGTGGGCGTAAAGGAGTATTTCAATCCCACCGAAGGTTCGTAAATGTCATAGTCCATCAAATCTACGGCAAAAGATCTATTTGAATAAATACCTTCCACAAAAGCGGTAGCCTTTTTACTTAGACGATTCAGGTAACGGACGGTGACTTTATGACCGTCAAGATCGGGCGATGCTTCGAAATCTCCGTTGGTATATGCGTAATCGAGATATATTCCGTTTCGATGATCGAACCAGAGATTGATGAATGGATTGATGAAATTCTCCATACTGTCTTCCGAGGATGAACTCTTTATTTGATAGATATTGTGCCGGTAATTTATGCCGAGGCTGCTTTCCTCGCCGAATTGATATTCAACGGTCGGGGCAAAGACGTTGCGCCAGTATATTGATCGCTGCGCCGTCCGGGAAAGAACATATTTATTGTCTGATGTTTCCGTAAAGTATTCCTCTTCCCGCGGGTTATCCGATCGTATATAAGATTCTTTAAGATAAAAATTAACATGTGCGGATGTCATATATTTGGCGCTCAGAGTTCCACTGCCGCTGATATAATTTAAATCGGAATTTTCATCGTAGAAGACAAAACCGGCGGAGGCATCCAGATCAATGCCTGATTGGGCATCCATATTGGAAAATCTTATGCCGGGCAGAATTGTAGTGATAAAATCGTCTTCTTCGTTGTCGGGAGTCAGATTGATATTGTCGTTGTATTCGGCTTTTACACCAATGCGGGGATGAATTTGACTGAGAATGTCAGCCGCGTAAAGACACTGATTTGTTAAAATGGATAGAATTACAATTACAAAGGGCATTGTACGGGAAAAAGTCATAATATGAAATCCTTTCACTCATGCCAAGATGAGTCTCTGGCAAAATTTAAGGATACATTAACTTTTATAAACGCCGAACTGCAAATCCGCTTTAAGGGATGATTACAGTATCGCCTGGTTTGATGGCTATGTCCTGTGTATCTCCATCGATTATATTATTGTAATTGACTGTAATCCGTTTTTCTTTTCCGTTCTCCTTCCTGATGATTAATATTTTTCTTTTATTGGCCCATTCGGTAAAACCGCCGGCCATGACAATCAGTTTAACGAGAGTAACATCGCTGCGGAGATGAACCATTCCCGGTTGTTTCACTTCGCCGGAAACAAAAGCTCTGAAACTGTTGGCCTCTTTTACCGTGACGGTCACGGTTGGATTGTCCACAAATCGGCCGAGTTTTTTTGTTAATTCTTCCTTAAGTTGCAGAGGCGTCAGCCCTGAAGCCTGGATATCATCCAAAAGAGGAAGGGAAATCTTACCGTCAATGCGCACCGGAACAGTTTTGGTAAGGGATTCTTCCTTCCAGACGAAAATGTCAAGCACGTCTTCAGGGCCGATTATATATTCATCAGTTCCGGCAATAAAATCACCGGTAATTTTTTTATTGTATTTGGTGCTTGTATCTTCAGTTATTTTATTCGAGGTATCCGCCGCAGAACTTCTTTGCGTTTTTCCCGCTGGATTTTCAGATGCAACATTCTTAACACAGACAAAAAAACTAAAGAAACAAACCACCGATAAAAAAGCAATCACGCTTTTCTTCATAATTTGTCACCTCATTTTTTTATGAGTGATGCTTAATGTGTGAACAAACATAACACTTTATTTTAAAAAAAACAAATAT
>JAJFTS010000315.1 GCA_021372815.1 Deltaproteobacteria bacterium
TTTTAACCTGCTCAGCTTTTCGGTTTGTTGAATTTCTCAAAAATCCAGAAGGGAACACCGACCGGATTAAGGCTTTTATATTGATTTATCGATAAAATGTAATCACCAAGCTTCTTGATTGCTTCAGCGGGTGTATCGACAAACTCCACTCCGGCCTCATAAGATTTACCCTCGGTAAGGACTTGGGTCCTTTTTACTTTTCCGAAAACGGTTACTTTTTCTTTCGAATTCTTTAAGGTTAAATCTATTTTGAGAAAAGTATCGAGGGGCAAAAGAACATTGCCCTGAATTTTTGTGCCGGTACTCGAGATATCCTTGCTGTAGTTATATAGGATTTTTTCACCGGAGATATTTTTTACGTCGGAGAGTATGGTTATGGCAATCTCGTTTTCTTCAGTGAGCCGTTCCGCTTTTCTGGCGGCCTTCATTGCCGGTTCAGTCTTGTCTTCTTCACTCTTCTTCATTCTTTTTTTTATAATTCTTTCCTGCATAAAGATCCTTTCCTCCTTTTTTATTCTAGGATCCTTTTCCCCTCATGTAGCCGAGTGTTCCAAGTACTGAATTGAATCAGAACGATTATTTATGTAGCATCATAAAAAACTATGGTTTGCATGTCAATTAAATATTCGTCATAATAAACACAGCTGCTTCGGCGGTAATATTTAATTTGACTTTTTATCAGCGGCCAATTAAGTTTTCGTCAACAGGAAAATAACATCTTCAGTTAAGGATTTATCTTGAAAAAACGTGTTGTTATCACTGGCCTGGGAACATTAAACGCGCTGGCCAATAATGTTCCGGATTTCACACGCGCTCTGCGGGAAGGAGTCTGCGGTATCGGAGAGATTGACCTCTTTGATACTGCCGGGTTTCGCTCCCGGACGGGTGGCCAGATAAAAAATTTCAATGCCTGTGATTATCTTTCGCACGGGTTTCCAACGAAGAGAATGTCACGCACGGACAAGCTTTGTTTGGCCGCTGCTCTGGAAGCCCTTCGTGATGCCGGGCTTTATCCGCCGCCGGAAAAATTGAAAGAAGAAATCGGCGTGGCCATCGGCGGCGGTGCCGGCGGACTTTTGGAAGCGGAAGAATTCTACCGTGATTACATAAAAAGAAACGGCAAAAACGCGAGATTTTCCACACTCTCTTCTTTGTTTTGTGCATCTTCAGCCGACTGCCTTGCCTCCATTTTCGGGTTTACCGGACCGAAATCAACTTTTATGACCGCTTGTTCCGCAGGCGCCACAGCCATAGGTTATGCGCGGGATTTGATCGTCAGCGATCATGCGTCCATCATCGTTGCCGGGGGCGTGGAGCCGATGAGCCGTCTTACTTATGCGGCTTTCAACGCGCTCAAATCCGTTGATCCTGAAACCTGCCGGCCTTTTGATAAAAATCGCGCCGGTCTTTCGCTGGGCGAGGCCGCGGCAATAATGGTTTTGGAATCTCTTGAATCAGCTCTGGACAGAGGGGTGAGAATATACGGCGAAATGATGGGTTACGGTATTACCTGCGATTCTTTTCATATGACCGCTCCCGACGAACAGGCTTCCGGAGCTGTTCGTTCCATGCTCGCGGCGATCCGGGACAGCGGTCTTTCCATTGACGACATCGACTATATCAATGCGCACGGCACGGCCACACCGGTCAATGATGTGACGGAAACCAAAGCCATCAGGGAGGTGTTCGGCAAGCGCGCTTACGCAATTCCGGTCAGTTCTACCAAGTCCATGCATGCGCACACACTGGGAGCTTCCGGTGCTCTGGAAGGGATTGTTTCCGTATTGGCACTGCGCCACGGTTTTATACCGCCGACGATTAATTATCGCCAAAGCGATCCGCAGTGCGATCTCGATTATGTCACCACGGGGACGAGAAAAGCCGATTTACGCTGCGTTCTTTCCAATTCATTTGCCTTCGGGGGAAACAACACCACTTTGATTTTCGGCAGGTATGCCGAAAGGGGTGCAGCCGATGTTTAAAGAAAAACAGGCAGACAACACCCGGCGTGTAGTTATTACGGGCATTGGCATGGTTACGCCTTTGGGAATCGGAAAAGAAGAATTCGGCAAACGCCTTTTTTCCGCAGAAACCGGCATCGCTCAAATCAAATCATTTGACACAAGCTCGCTTTCCTCACACCTGGGCGCGGAAGTAACCGATTTCCATCCGCGGGATTTTATTTCCGTGAAAAATATGCGGCGGATGGATAAAATATCTCTGATGACGGCGGCTTCCACGCGCCTGGCTCTTAATGATGCAGACTTTCAGATAACTGCGGAAAACCGCGACCGGGTCGGCATTGTTCTGGGTACCGCTTTCGGCGCAACGGATATCACGGTGCAATTTTTGAGAACGTTGTTTACGGAAGGTCCCTCCTGCGTCAATCCGATACTGGTGCCCAATACGGTGATGAATGCCGCCGCGGGCCATACTTCTATTGAACTGGGCTTTCGCGGCGTGAACACGACCGTAACGCATTTTGCCGTTTCTGCCGAAAACGCTATTGCTTACGCCGCAGCGGAAATCCGGCGCGGAACCGCTGATTTTATTTTTGCGGGCGGCGCGGACATCCTGTCTGAATTTTATTATAGATCGCTGATAAAATTTCATGCTCTCTCTCCGCAAAACAAAGGGAAGGAAGAGAGTCGTCCCTTTGATCAAGATCGCAACGGAATGATTGCCGGAGAAGGCTGCGGAATAATTTGTCTGGAGAGCCTGCAATCGGCCTTAGCCAGAGGCCGTCAGCCCTACTGCGAAATCAAAGGGGCGGGCATGGGATCATCGCCAACCAGACCAACCGCATGGCCCAAAAATCCGGAAGGCATAAAAAATACATTAAACCGCGCAATGAAAAACGCCGGCGGTTCCGTAAATGATATTCAGGCTATTTTTGCCTCGGCCAATGGTGATAAAATTCTCGATGCCGCGGAAGCCCGGGCTTATGCTGAAATATTTGATTCGGCGGAGAATAAACCGTTTATTACTTCCTTGAAGGGAGCGACAGGAGAGAGTTTCTCCGGCGGCGGCATCAGAGCTTGCGCTCTGGCGCTTTCCATGGAGAAAAATATTCTGCCGCCTGTCGTGGGGCTTGTAAATCCCCTGGGGCCGCTGGCGTTTGTCACCGGAGAGAAAAAAGAACTGGAAATCAGAAAAGCGGTTTTGGCCGGTATCTCTTTCGGCGGTACTTACGCTTATTTGATTTTCGGGAAATGATGCCTATCGGATTGAACGGCAACGTCCGATTTTTCGCAACAGCCCATCTTTTACGAACGTTTTCTTTTCTGGATATAGGAGCAATAGAAACACCCCTGACCTCCGCTTCTACTGGATATTGCAGCCTTCCACTCATGACCTTTTGAACATTTCCACCATACATTATTGGTGGAATGAGGAGTCACGTCCGCCGGTGTCAGGCTTCCGTTCCTGCTCGGATGCCATTCCTCGGCGAGACGAGGATTAACTGACTGCAGGCAATTTTCCGGGCTGACTTTATCGTCCGCCTGTGCTTTTATATCTTTTTGTATCCGGTCTTCTGTTTTTGCAGGATGGTCTTCTTCCGGTTGTGCCGGACCAGGGGCTTGGTCTTCAACGGCGATTTTTTTGCCGATGCAAAAGGGACAACCCTTCCCTTGAATTCTCTCCTTTACTGTCGCCGACCATTCATGGCCATTGGGGCACTGCCACCATATTTCCAGACTTTCATTTTTCGTCGGATGCCAGTCCTTGGCCAGGTCCGGGTCGAATACCTGCGGGATGTTTTTTTCTTCGACTTTTTTACCAAAACAGTGGGGACAATTCATACCATGAATTCTCTCGTTGATTGTTGCCGACCAGACATGATCTTTCGGACACAGCCACCATATTTTCCTGTTAAAACATCCGGTTACGTCTTTCGGTGTCAGGCTTCCATTCTTTGCAGAGTGCCATTCCCGAGCTATGGAGGGATTACTAAGGTAAAGATTATTTCTCGTGTGTGTTTTCGTCGGCATAATGCCACTCAAAATTTCAGTATTATTTTTGTTTTTATACTGTTACGATCTACTCAGGAAACACAGGTCAGCACGGTAAAAAAGATTTTTGCGTCGCTTATTATACCACTTAATATAAATTTGAAAAGCTCTGATGTTTTTCTGCGTTGATTTAACGGCAATATCCCGCAGCTTCCAGTAGTCTGCAATTTCCTAATTCACAGGATTTTTTTGCATCCAGACAGCCGGGTTTGTTTTGACCCTCCTTAAAATAAGCGATTCCCCGGGTGTGGTAGGCTTCGACATGATCGGGTTTGAGGCGAATTGCTTCCGAGAAACTCTCAATGGCCGGTTTGTATTGACCCCGTTTGGCATAGGCAATTCCTCTGTTATTATAGGCGGCGAAATAATAAGGCGTTATCCGGATTGCCTCGCTGTAATGATCAA
>JAJFTS010000001.1 GCA_021372815.1 Deltaproteobacteria bacterium
ATCCCCCGCGCTTTTAATTCTTCTTTTCAGGGACTCAGTTGTTTGCATTGGCTTCCTCGACTTGTTCAAACGGCGCGATAGCCGGTTTGATTTTGGCCATGACATAATCGCGATCGGCCATGTCCAGTTTTTTACCCGATTCGATGCGTCCGCACAGGTCCGGCAGCTCCTGCGTGACCGCTTCCAGCAGGCGTGCTTCCGCTTCGCGGATGCTTTCCGTCGGTACACGGTCGAGCGCACCGCCCGTCACCGAAAGCAGGGACGCTATTTGCTCGGAGGCGCGCAGAGGTTTGTACTGCCCCTGTTTGAGAATTTCACGCACGCGCCAGCCGCGCTCCAGCGTGCGCCTGGTGCTGTCGTCGAGTCTCGTGCCGAAACGCGAGAAGGATTCCAGCTCTTCAAATTGCGAGTAGGAAAGCCTGAGATCACCGGCCACGGAACGATACGCGGGCAACTGCGTTTTGCCGCCCACGCGCGAAACGGATTTGCCGACATCCACCGCGGGCAGAATGCCCTTGCTGAAAAGCACCGGCGAAAGATAAATCTGTCCGTCCGTGATGGAAATCAGATTGGTCGGAATGTAGGAAGACATGTCCTGCGCTTCCGTTTCGGTAATGGGCAGGGAAGTCAGCGATCCTCCGCCCAGTTCCGGCCGCATATGCGTGGAACGCTCCAGCAGCCGCGAATGGATGTAAAATATATCGCCGGGAAAAGCTTCGCGTCCCGGCGGCCGCCGCAAGAGCAGAGACACTTCCCGGTAAGCGCGGGCATGTGATGTCAGATCATCATAGATAATAAGGACATCACGTCCCTGCTCAACGAAATATTCTCCCATGCTCGTAGCCGCATAAGGCGCGATAAACTGCAGGCCCGGCGTGTCTTCACCCGTGGCCACCACGACAATGCACGATCCCATCACGCCGTGATCGCGCAGTTCGGCGATGACTTTGGCCACATCAGCGCTTTTCTTGCCGATGGCGCAATAAATGGAGATAATTTCCGTTTCTTTCTGATTAATAATCGTATCCACGGCAATAGCCGTTTTGCCGGTCATCCTGTCGCCCAATATTAGTTCGCGCTGGCCGCGCCCTACGGGGATGAGCGCGTCAATGACCTTAATGCCGGTCTGCAGGGGCACCGTGACCGGCGCGCGATCCATAACCGCCGGAGCGGGTCTTTCCACCGGAAGACGCATGACTGTGTTGACTTCACCCAGGCCGTCCAGCGGCCGTCCCAGCGGATCAACAACTCTTCCCAGCAAACCTTCTCCCACCGGCACATCCAAAACGCGCTTGGTGCGCTGCACTTCCGATCCCACCTGCAGATTTTCACTGGGATCAAGAAGGATCACTCCGATTTCCGTCGGATCAATATTAAACACCAGCCCCATATAATTTCCCGCAAAACGAACCAGTTCCTCCGCGCGTATGTGCGGCAGTCCGGCCACTCTCGCGATGTCGCGTCCGACAAACTGCACTGTTCCGATTTCATATTGCCGCAGTTCAGGGACCTGCTCGTCCAGAACCTTTTCCATGGTGGAAAAAGTGTCGTCCAAAAAGGTCTTTAATTCCTCACTTTCCAATTGAACGCTTGCTTGATTCATTACTTGCCTCCTGACATTTCTGCCATCGGTTAAGTCTGAAGATTTAGGTTTTAAGTAATTAAGTAAAAATTTCTTCTTAACTACTTAACCCTTAATACTTAAATCTTAATTACTTAAATCTTCTCTTCTAAGCCGCATGCGCTTCTTTCTGGAGCGTTTCAGTCAGATTTTCCACCATCGTCTCCAGATATTCATTAAGACTCCAGGCAATTTTATGGCCGTTGACGCGCATTTCAATGCCTGACACAATTTCCGGCTGCTTCAGATACCGCAGGGTAAAGCCGTTGGTGATTTGTTTTTTGAGAACTTCCTCGATCTGCGTTTTTCTTTGGTCGGAAATTCCAAATGCGCTCTGGATGGTCACCTGGTTGCCGCCGCCTCTGATGGCATTACGCATTTGAACGCTTTTTTCCTCATCGAGGCCTTTGACCCGGCGGATGAATTCATCCATAATCCGCTCTTCCAGATCGGCGTCCGCCAGATCGCTTAAAGCTTTGCGCGCCGTGGCGTACAACTGCATGGCCGCGCGCTGGCGCAGATCATGGAAAAAAGCTTCCTTCTCGCGCAGCAGCATATCCTGCCACCTCGTTTTCACCTGCTCGACTTCCTGACGGACATTGTCCATCAGCTCCTTGCGTTTGGCGTCGGCGGCCATCGTCGCTTCGTTGAGCATTTTTTCTTTGGTTTCGCTGAGCTGCTGATTGCGCTTTTCGTACAGTTCGGCAGATTCATTGGCTTTGGCCTTCAGCTCATCGGCTTCGGCAAAACGCGCGCTGATCTTCGTTTCTCTGTCATCCATCGCCTTGAGAATACGCCCGTACAGAAAGCGTTTCAGCAGGTACATGAGCAAAAGAAAATTGAAAATCTGGCAAAAGAATACAAACCAGTCGATATGCATGAGTTATCCCCCTGCTTTGATAAAATGAGTCCAGAAAGGATTGGCGAAAATCAGAATCATGGAAATAACAAAGCAGTAGATGGCAATGGATTCAATCATGGCCAATCCGACAAAAAGCGTTCTGGTCAAAGAGTTCCTTTCATCCGGTTGCTGAGCAATAGCCGCCAGAGCCTGAGCAATGGCCGATCCCATGCCCAAACCGGGGCCGATCGAACCTATCCCCATTGCCAAACCCGCACCTATAATAGAGGCCATTGCCACGAGACTTACGTTGTCCATAAATATTCCTCCTTTAAAAATATTTAATTCGTCAGACTAACTTTTCAGTGCATTCGATATCCTGCTATATCAAAAGGTCAGAACCTTTTATTTTGCCACAACCGTCAACTTTTTTATCAGGCCGGAGCCACTTCTTCCTCAGCCGGTGCTGTCTGCGCTACTTCCGCCTGCGCCGGATAATCATCTTCGGCGCTCAGTGCGGACGCTATATAAACCATGGAAAGAATGGCAAAGATGTAAGCCTGGATGACGCCGATCAAAAGTCCCAGTATCTGCATGACCACCGGAAACAAAAGCGGCGTCACGGCCAGAAGAATCCCGATTACTTTTTCATGGCTCATGATATTGCCGAAAAGCCGGACGGTCAGCGCCAGCGTCCGGGAGAGTTCCCCCATGACATG
>JAJFTS010000007.1 GCA_021372815.1 Deltaproteobacteria bacterium
AGGGATTCTGAAGATTGCCGGATTAAATCGCGTGATGCACTGCCCAAAATCAGGAATTTTGTTTTTTTGTCCGGTCGGTCGGCAAGAACACGCAGCACGGGAAACAAATCAGGAGTGCGCTGTATCTCATCTAGAACAATCAACCCCTCAACATTTTCCAGTGCAAGCAGCGGCTCTTCAAGACGCCGGATATCGAGCGGATTTTCAAGATCGAAAAAAGTGACATCCGTCGACCACTGCTCAGAAAACTGCCGGGCCAGCGGCGTTTTCCCGCATTGGCGCGCCCCCAGGATGGCAACAATAGGATTGTTCCGGAAGCTGTCATTTAATAGACTAATATCATTTAATCTTTTTATTTCCATGGAAAGGTTTTATCATGAAATTTCGACATGTCAAGGCGAAATTTCATGATTGTAGCCTTTCCTGATTAACTGGCGGCTGTCCCATTCTCTCACTCAATATTGAGCGTAACTGTCAGAAAGTTGAAATTTTTCCGGGAAAATGCGCAGTGATTCCGGCGACAAATTTCCTGATGCTGGCGGGATAAATCATCTCCAAATTAGACGAAAACAAAAGAAATCGCCGATTTTTTGACAGTATTACGCATGTCTGAAATAATTTCGTCAATAAATTGACCACTATGTATTTCAGAATTTCCCCATTGCCTACACATGGGTTTAAAATAAATACAATATAATCAATAATATACCATCTCACATCTTCATTTATTGAACTGGCACCAATATTGCTCAATACTACTTGATAACTATGTACTGAAAATAGCTAATGTCGAAAACGATATATATCTGGAGAGCGTTAGTGGAAAAAGAAGCAATGTATGTTACAAAGCCATTTCTGCCACCACTCAAGGAACTTCAGGAGTACCTTGAAGATATCTGGACCACAAAAAAACTTACGAAAAAAGGCAACGCCTACCATCAGATGCAAACAGACAAATTAGTAGGCCTAATCACAAACAAGGTAACATGAAGAATCAAGGTCTTATACCCTTATTTATTTTGGAGGAACCATAGTGCGCTGCTTAGAGATTGGTTGCGGTGAAAAGAGAATTGAAGGTTTTCAGACATTAAATATCATTGCTGGTCCAAATGTAGATTATGTCTCGGATGCATCAAAGCCTTTACCATTCGACAATAATACATTTGACATTATATATTCCAGTCATGCATTGGAGCATATTCCATGGTACCAGACCGAAGAAGCTCTTATAGAATGGGTAAGGATACTGAAACCAAAAGGTGTTTTAGAAATATGGGTCCCAAACGGACTTAAAATATGCCAAGCGCTGATCACTGCAGAACTAGGTGTAGCCAACATTACTAACCTAGATGGGTGGTATAAATTTAATCCTCGCAAAGATCCTTGCGTTTGGGCTGCCGGTAGAATTTTTACTTACGGTGACGGAACCGGCAACCCTGACAATCCAAACTGGCATCGTGCCATTTTTACACCAAGATATCTTAAAGAAATATTTGGACGTATAGGGCTACTCAATATTAAAGAAATGGATCATACAGAAGTAAGGGGATATGATCATGGGTGGATAAACCTGGGTATCAAAGGCACAAAAATATGAGATGTAAAAAATCCAGCTTATCGGGCACAGATTCAAATTGCGCTCGCCAATATTAAAAACGAGGAACCAAATGAACTATAGATCATACAGGGATTTGAGTTTAACAATAAATAAAAATCTTCACAAAATTCCGCGAGACATTGATTTAGTAGTGGGTGTTCCACGGTCAGGCATGCTCCCAGCTACAATGATTGGCCAAATATTAAATAAGCCGGTTGTTGCGTTAGATTCATATTTAGATGGAAAAATATATGAGATGGGCAATTATCGGAAACCCAAAACGTTTATCACAAATTTTTCTGAGATAAAAAAAGTACTAATCATGGATGACAGCATCAACAGCGGTCAATCCATGAATCAAGTTAAAGAAAAAATTCGCAAGAGTAGAAGAAATTTAATCAATACTGTTTATGGTGCAGTTTATTATGTTTCCGAAAGCCTTCATAATATTGACATCGGCCTTGAAGAATGTTCTTGGCCAAGAATCTTTCAATGGAACATTTTAAATTCATGGATTTTAGCCAATGCCTGCATAGACATAGATGGAGTGGTCTGTATAGATCCCACAGACGAAGAAAACGATGACAGCGAGAAATATCAAGAATTTTTAAGAAATGCCCAACCGTTATATCTAACCGAGTTTCCGATTGGTTGTTTTGTAACAAGCAGGCTGGAAAAATACAGAGGTATGACTGAGGGGTGGTTGAAAAAAAATAACTTCAGCTATCGCGATCTGATTATGCTCGACTTGCCAACGAAAGAGGAAAGATTAAAACGAAATATACATGCAACATTTAAGGCAGAGATTTACAAAAACAGGAAGGAAGACTTGTTTATTGAAAGTAATTTGTCACAAGCAGTTAAGATTGCTAATTTAACGGGGAAATTAGTATTCTGCACAGAAAATATGGAAATGATTAATGCTGGAATTCATAACGACCCGCAAATAAATATTATTGATAGCCACCCTGCACATAGCGTTGACATTCCCGGATTTTCGCAGTCTTACGTCCATAGCGATGAAAAATCAAAACTTCAGACAGACAATATGCGCCTGCCTAGTGATACTATTGCCCACGTCAAACCACGTGTGCAAAGAATTCTTTTTGTGAATCACAGCCTGTTCCCTTTGGAGATTTCCGGCACACCGCTATCAACGCGAAATCATGCATGCGGTATGGCGAAAAAAGGACTGGACGTTGCGGTACTCATTCCACGAACCGGAATCAAGAAAGGCTACAAAAAGGAACAGACGACCGACGGGTTCACTTTATATCAAGTTCCCGCCATAGAAAAATTCGCGGCCTATTTCATCGCCAGCCCTAATCAAGCAGATCTATCGGAATACCAGAAAATTGTTGAGCAGATTATTGATGATTTCCGTCCCCAGGTCGTTCATATCAATGATTATGTTTATATGCCCGCGCAGATCATGGACATCTTTTCCCGTAAAGGCTGCATCGTCGTCAGAGAGGTCTGTAATTGCGAGGAACTTTGTCATCGGGACTACCCTGTTATCGCTTCCGGATTGGATGGCCGTCTGTGCTCCGGGCCGGAAAATCCCGCTAAGTGCGCAGATTGTTTCTCAGTACCTCCGATTACTCATATCTACAAACAGATAACTAAGGAATCATTAAGTAACCTTGAAAACAAAATCGAATACCGATTTGAGCATGTCAAAAAGCTGTATCAGGAAGCAGTTGATGGAATCATCTTCACTTCTGAACCTTTTAAAAATTACTTCTCTCGTTTTGTGCCAATTCCCGAAGGGAAAATTACCGTGATTCCCAGAGGGTTTAAATTTGATCTTCCCAGACGTGAAAAACAGAGAAAAAATCCCAAAAGAAGAACTCAATTTGCTTTTGTCGGTCACCTCATGTTCAGCAAAGGAATTGACGTTGCTCTTCGGGCATTTGAAAAAATCTGCGATGAGCATGATTTTGTTCTTCACATCTATGGCTCGATGATTAATTCCGAATATCATGACTGGATAAAAAAGTTACAAGAACAATATCCCGATAAATTCATCTATCATGGTCTCTTCCATGCTGACGATATTTCAAAGATTGCCTCGAAGATTGATGTGTGCATTATCCCATCGTACTTTGATACATATAACAGAGTTGTCAGGGAAATACTTTATCTGGGCGTCCCGGTAATTGTTACAGATTTTTTTGGTGCCTACATCATAGAAAACGGCAAGAATGGTTTTAGGATACCCGTGGGCGATGCTGACGCTTTAACTGAAAGAATGACGGCCATCATCTGCAATCCATCCATTCTAGAAGATCTTTCTCGCGGCGTCAAAAAAACTTACATCCCAAGCCTTGAAGAAGAAATCGATGAAATGCTCAAAACCTATAACAATCTGTATCATGCTTTACCAGAATCAAGGAAAGCCTTGCTCACTGAAATGATGATACCCAACGAAAATCGAGAATCGCTTGTTGGTAAAAACCCCAAGTTGATCGCATTCTATCTCCCCCAATACCACCCGATTCCCGAAAACGACCGCTGGTGGGGCAAGGGTTTCACAGAGTGGACCAATGTTGTCAAAGCACAACCTCTTTTCTCCGGTCACTACCAACCACATCTACCGGGGGAACTTGGATTTTACGATTTACGGCTGCCGGAAATCAGAAAAGCGCAAGCCGACCTGGCCAGAGAACACGGTATTCATGGATTCTGTTATTACCACTACTGGTTTAATGGAAAACTTCTACTTGACTATCCGCTTGAGCAAGTCCTGAAATCAGGCGAACCGAACTTTCCCTTTTGCCTATGCTGGGCAAACGAAAACTGGACTAGGGCATGGGATGGCCGACAGGGGGAGGTGCTGATTAAACAAAATTACTGCGATGAGGACGACAGAAATCACATCCGGTGGCTGCTAAACGTCTTTAAGGATAAACGCTATATACGGATAAACAACAAACCCCTTATGATAGTCTATCTCTCGAAAAGCCTTCCTGACCCTGCCAGGTCTATGGAGATTTGGCGTGAGGAAGCAAAAAATAATGGTGAGAGCCTTTATTTATGCAAGGTAGAAAGCGCCCCTTGGGAGTATGGTGATCCATCCCAAGGTGGATTTGATGCGTGCATAGAATTTCAGCCGGACTGGGGCAATCTGGGGCCTGTTAAAACACAATTGCCTGGCGGCCACGCCGTCTATGAATATGGCGACGTCGTTGATAGGATGCTCAGCAAACCTGTTCCGCCATACAAACGATTCCCTTGCGTAACGCCGATGTGGGACAATTCACCCCGCAGAAAGCAGGGAGCGCTCGTCATTGATCATTCCACACCGGATCAATATGAAAGATGGCTCAAATCCACAATGGATAAACTGGACACTTTCCATCTGGATGACAATATCATTTTCATCAACGCTTGGAATGAATGGGGTGAGGGCAATCACCTTGAACCCGATGCAAGGCGCGGCAGAGCCTACCTTGAAGTAACGAGAAAAGCGCTGGGAATAACGGCAACAGGACTAAAAGCAGTGACCAAGAACCTTGTTTCTGTCATCATCCTTACATTCAATCAGCTAGAATACACGAAAGAGTGCATCAGGAGTTTGCAGAAACACACGCCGGAATCGCATGAAATTATCTTTGTGGACAACGGTTCAACGGACGGCACCGTGCAATGGTTGAAGCGGCTGACACGAGAAAATGAAAATTATAAATTGATTGAAAACAAGCAGAATTTTGGCTTTGCCAAAGGCTGTAACCAGGGCATTGAGGCA
>JAJFTS010000040.1 GCA_021372815.1 Deltaproteobacteria bacterium
CCCGATGACCACGACATTTTATCTGGGCAGGGAAACTCTCCTCACCGGCGGAAAATCGAAAATGATGCCATGGCGCAAAACACTTTTTGCCTTTATGTCCAGAAATGCCGGGAATCCCACTTTTTATTTTGGCATTCCGGCTAATCGGGTTGTTGAACTCGGCACGCAGATAGAATTATAATTTACGAAAAATATCACATGCGGCATATCATTCAGAATATGCCGCCGGCGCAAGATATGCCTTGACAAAGAAAACTCCTTTTTATACTGAATTCAGAAGGATCATGCACAACGAACTGTATTAATCTACAAGAGAGCACTTTTAACGGGAAAAAATTAGCTCCTTGTAAATGAAAAAGCCATGGAGGGTAAAATGAAGCAGATAAAGAAAACTTTAAGTGTATTTCTAACCGCATTTTTTCTTATTGCCGCTCTTTCATCGGTCTGTCTTGCTGCGAACAAACCGGCAGTGACGGATTCGCTCAAAGATGTAAAGGTGGTTCAACCGGCGACGAAAATAGAGATCTGCAAAGATCCTGCCGTGAGTAATTTCAATGTTGCAAAGACATTAGTCAACAATGTGGCGACATTCACCATGACCGGCCATGTATGCAACAACGGTCCCGGTGATTATAATCAGCCGGACAACATTCTTGAGGCAAACTTTAATGTCTATGCCGCTTACGGCCCGATGTTCAGTTACCCTGCTTCCGGCGAGGCAAAGTTTTTCAAACAGACGGTCGGACCGGTTTTGAAAAAAGGTCAGTGCCTGTCCTTTACCCAGAAATTCACACGCGATAAGGTTATCAAATGGGGCTTTAATCCGCCCACGGCTGCTCCGCCCGCTAATCAAAAACAAATGAAGCTGCTGTTTGAATTTTTTGTGCGCGATGCCAAAGGGACGTTGGGGACGTCAAGCCAGCAGAAGTCTCTTGACTGTAATATGAGCAACAATCTCTCTTCCCAGACTTTTGAAATGATGGTCAGCACGCCGTAGTCCGGGCTTTTCAATAATTTAAAAAAGCTCCCTTGAACTGCTTCAAGGGAGCTTTTTTTTACTATTCATTGTAAATGTAATCAGTTTTTCTAGGCTCCGGCACCTTAACTTTTTTCCAGGCGAATTGGAGTTGTCGTCAAAGAAAGAAATATACAGGATAACCCCATATAAGCTGCCGCCAGTATGTAAGGCGCGCGCGAGGCGATGCGCCACGGCAGGTAAAGTGCGCCGGTGGGCATGACGGAATGGATGACGCCGAAGAGGGTCAGTACGGCACAAACCGCAGCGCATAAAGCCGCGAGTTTCGCTTTATGATCGATCAAAAACGCCAGCATGCTTCCCCAGAGAAGTCCGGTAATGATAAATCCATTGCTGAGCATGGTCAGCGTCTGATGCATGATTTGCAGGCGTACGGGCAGTTTGTCCGGTGTGACACCTGTCGCACCCAGAAACTGGCCCAATATGATCAGGACCATACTGGCGACAACCGGCAGGATACTGAAGCTTACCGCCGGAGAATGAGCGGGCGGCGAATTATTGTAGGCCTGGCGCATGATTTCAAAACCGATGAAGATAAAAATAGGGGCAATGACCGCGCGGGGAATGAGACTAACGAAAAGCGAAAGCAGTCCGATCATGGAGCATACGCCGATCAGAATTCCCGTCAGCAGTGTATACCACCAGGTCGCGCCCATCTTTTTGTAGGCCGGATGGCCAATATAGGGCGTGGTCTGCGCCACGCCGCCGAAGAAAGCGGCGATCAATGATGAGAACGCTTCCGTCAGCAGGATGTCTCTGGTGCGGTAGTTGTCGCCAGCCAGACGGGCGCTTTCCGTATTGTTGATGCCGCCGATAATTGTCAGGATGCCGAAAGGGATGGCAATGGTCAGATATTGAATGCTCCGCGGCAGTGTCTGGAGAAAATCAATAGAGAAAGCGGGCAGGGAAAATTTCATCTCCAGTGCGGGAACGGTAAACTCCGGCAGGTATCCGCCAAAGCCCAAAGCAAAATGAATCCCCGTGCCCAAAATAACTGCCGCCAGAACTCCGGGTAAACGGCCCGGCAGCTGCATCCTGCTCATGAGCGCCGTAAAGATCAGTCCCAGAGCGACCATGCCGACGACGGCCTCATTAAATAATTCGATCATCGGCAGAAATCCCAGCAGCATCAGCCCGATGCCGGCCAGCGGCCCCAGAAGTCCCGCCGTGGGAATGATGCGCTGCACCCAACCGCCGAAAAAAGAGGTAACGATCTTCACGGCGCCGATCATAAAGAGAGTAGCCATGCCGATGTGCCAGGTCAGTTGCGCATCGTGGGTGGCAATATAAGCCGGACCCATAACGGCGTAGGCAATGCCGATCGTGGAAGGCGTATCAATCCCCAGAGGCATCGCCGTGACATCGCTTCTGCCGGTTTTTCTTCGCAAACGAACCGCGAGCCACGTGTAGACAAGATCACCCACGCAGATGCCCACGGCCGTTCCGGGAATCATGCGTGTCAGAATGATGTCTGCCGGATAGTTGAAGGTGAAAACAAGAATCGCGCTGAAAAAAATCAGTGTTCCGACGTTGTCTAAAAAAAGAGCGAGAAAAGCGGTTGTCTCTCCCCAGAAACTGTGCTGACTGACGGCGTTTTCGGTCTTCATTATTCCTCCTCAAAAGCTTGCCCTTGTGCCGTAACTATATAAACAAAAACTCGCTGTTTGACAATTCGTTTTGCGGAGAGTATCAAAAAAACAGTAAATAAAAGGGTGGGGTTGATTGAGTGATTGCACGACAAGACCATTTTTTTATCCTGGAAGTCGTAGAAGCCCGGATCGATCCGGCCGTGAAAAATCCCCGGACGATTCATCATCTGGGAAACGAAAACTTCATGGTGGCCGGTAAATTTATCAAAATAAAATCGAAGATGAAATAGAATCTGAAAAGATTTATAATCACATCCTGCCGATAAGACAGAGGAGCACTGCTGATGCCGGATGTTAGCTGGTGGAAAGGGTAGACAAAAGTTTACAAGATAAGGAGGATAAAATGAAAAGAAATGCCATTGTCCTGATAGCCATGATGTCCTTTCTCATCCTCGTTTTCGCCGTCGATTCTTTCGCTCAGCGCGGAATGCAGTGGCGGGGAAGCGGCGGCTGGGGAATGGGAAGTCAGTACGGTCGAATGTACAATCCAAAAACCGTCGAAACAATTGCCGGTGAAGTAGTCGCTGTAGAAGCACTCACTCCGGTCAGGGGAATGTCTTACGGAGTGCACTTGCTTTTGAAGACGGACAAAGAAACTGTTTCCGTTCACTTGGGGCCCTCCTGGTATATTGAAAATCAGGATGTAAAAATTGAACCGAAAAATAAGATCAAGGTTAAAGGTTCGCGCATCTCGTTTGAAGGCAAACCGGTAATCATTGCCGCGGAAATCATCAAAGGAAATGAAATTCTTAAACTTCGCAACGAAGACGGCTTTCCGGTCTGGAGTGGTTGGAGACGACGTTAAATAATATAAAAATGTTTACCCTTACCGGCTAACGATGGCATCCGGAGGATGCAGGGATTAGAAAAATTCCATCATATAGAGATGATTCAATCACCGGGTGAAAAGGAGAAGTTCAATGAAAAAATTGCTCTTAGTCGCTGTCGTGGGGCTTATGGTCGTTGCCTCTGTTGTTCTATTCAAAACCATGACGGTTTCTTCCGGAAAGACAGAGACTCCTCCCGCAAGCCGTATCGTACTGGACAAGCAGGCGCTGGCGGAAAGACTGGCAGCAGCCGTGCAATTCCAGACGATCTTCTACGAAGATCCGGCCCTGTTTGATGAAAAAGAATTCAAAGGTTTTCAAAAATTTCTCGAACGGTCTTTCCCGGCAGTTCATGCCACGATGCAGAAAGAAATTGTAGGTGACTACAGTCTTCTTTACACATGGAAGGGGCAGGATGATAAAGCAATGCCGATTCTTCTGGCTGCCCACATGGATGTGGTGCCGGCCGAATCGGGGTGGGGCAAGAACTGGAGGTATCCTCCTTTTCAGGGGAACATTGCCGACGGCTTTATCTGGGGCAGAGGCACTTTGGATGACAAGGTCAGCGTGCTCGGCATCCTTGAGGCAACGGAAAAGCTTATTAAAGAAGGCTATGTTCCCCGTCGCACCATTTATCTGGCCTTCGGACATGATGAGGAAGTCGGAGGCAAACACGGGGCGGCAAAAATCGCGGCTCTTCTTCAGTCCAGAGGCGTCAAACTGGACTACGTGCTGGACGAAGCCCTGACGATTACCGAGGGAGTGGTGCCCAATGTCTCCAAACCGGTCGCTCTGGTCGGAATAGCGGAGAAGGGCTGTCTGAGCATAGAATTGAGTGTTGAAGGCGAGGGGGGACACTCCTCGATGCCGCCGCCGCAAACGGCTATCGGTATTTTAAGCTCCGCCATCAGTAAACTGGAGCAGAATCAGTTTCCCGTAAGAATGGAAGGGCCGGTAAAAAAGATGTTCGAAGCTTTGTCGCCGGACATGCCCGTCGGCATGAAAGCGGTCTTTGCCAATCTCTGGCTTTTCAAAGGTCTTGTGGAGAAAAAGCTCGCCTCTGCGCCGAGAACGAATGCTCTTGTGAGAACAACTGTTGCTCCCACGATATTCCAGGCCGGCGTTAAGGAAAATGTTCTGGCCACGAAAGCCCGGGCGGTTGTCAATTACCGGTTGTTGCCCGGTGATACCATCGATGAAGTATTGCTGAAGGTCCGGAAAACCATCAATGATCCGCGGGTTAAGATTGTGGCCCTGGAAGGATTTAAAAGCAATCCTTCGAAGATAGCGGACCCTCAATCGGAAGGTTACAGAGCCGTCCAAAAAGCTATTTATCAGGTATTCCCGGAAGTGACAGTTGCTCCGGGGCTTGTTGTGGCGGCTACGGACAGCAGATACTATTCGGCCATCACCGGGAATGTTTTGCATTTCCTTCCGATCCGTCTTCGGGCCGATGATCTGAGAAGACTTCATGGGACGGACGAAAGAATATCGCTTGAGGATTATAGTAGGGTTGTGAGCTTCTATGTGCAGCTCATCCGGAATGAAGGAACAGCACAATAGTCAGATGCTCACGGTTTGTGACCCTTTGTAAATCCGGACACACCGCGTGCCATTTGTCTTGTTTCATGACGGCGTTGTACGCATCTACCCGATAAGTTCCATGAGAAGCTTATTCGCCCTCTTAAAATTATCGTATTGCCCTTGAAGTTGATGTTGCCATTTATCTCCATGGAACAGATTGTTTTTTAGAAAATAAATGATGACCAAACAGCCGATCAACTCATCTTCTATAGAATTGCTGCTCCCTTTGAGCATTTTTCCCACATATTCTACGCCTGTTGCATCAGGGGCTATTTTCAGATCTCTATAAAATTCAGTGAATTCTCCATCGGCAACGTATCTACTGCGCAGATACCGGATGTAGCTGGCGATGTTAAATTGATAAAGAGAACCATTGTACTTAAGTGATTCAACGTACTTGATGATTTTGTCTATATGAACTTCATTGTTAAGCTTTGTTCCTTCAAAGAAGCTCCATAAGATGGAAAAATCCTGTATGGCCTCTTTGTCACAATCCGGCAATGCGCCGAATTCCGGAACTTTTTCAGACAGCCAGGCGATGACTCGTAACCGTGATCTCTCCTCCGTGCGCTTGCGCTCGGTTATGTCCGTATAAAGTCCTATGAGACCGATAATCTTGCCGCTGTCGTCCTTGATTGCGTCAGCGCGCAGCAGAGCAAAGGATATGGCACCGCTTTTTGATGTCAGTTCTATTTCACCTGTCCAGGAACCGCCGCCCCTAATGGCTTCGAAGACGGCTTGGGCGGTATCTTTATTTGCATAAATACCGAGTCCGCCTCCCAGGGCTTGAAGATCTTCCGTTGTATATCCGACAAGTTGAGTAAAGGCTTTGTTATGATAAAAATGCTTTCCCTCGGGATCGGTTAACACAATAGCGTCGGGTGAGCTTTCGGCCGCCTTTTTGACGATAAAAAGCGTCTCTTCCGCTTTCTTCAGCTTTTCGGTGGTAGCCAGCAATTTGGATTTGTCTGTTTCACCGTTTTCCCTGGTTTTATAAAAATACTTCATGATGCGTTCGTGCTCCTGTATTTTGGAAAGACCCGCCAAAAGTGGAAAGCAATCATGCAGGTCCAGATGATGAGCGGATATTTAAACCATAACAAATCCGGCATCGTCGTGAGATTAATAAAAATTAAAACCGCATTGATAATCATATAGGCGGCCAGATGATAAAATAATCCCCGATTTTGCTTTTGAGATGTTGAAACAAGAGTGAGTCCATGAAAAGCCAAACCGATACCCCAGCCAATCATCGGCCATTGCGCCCAGGCCTGATGCGGAAACATATCGATGTTAATCCATACCAAAATCGCATTGACTGTCACGTAAGCGGCAAGATGATAACCAAAACCTGTTTTCGCTTCCCTGCTTGCCATTCTAAGCCGTCCTTTTACTGTAAATTATTGCGGGCTTCTTTTGAGATCTTCAAAAGAGAAATTATTTTTCGGCGTTGTCTGAATTCAACGGTCTCACGCATTTTCGTCGACTCATTTTTTTATCTTAAGCTTTTTTTCGCTGTTGATAAGTTCTTTCGCCTCGTCAATCGCTTTTTCAACGGCGGCAATGATATCAGGCTTGATGTCAAAATAGAAACCGTTATCGGCGCAAAGTTTTTTGGTTTTTTTCATCTCAGCTATGAGCGGTGCCGGTACACTTACCCTTAACAGGACATTCCGGCATTCCTGTTTTTGTTCTTTTTTTATAACGGTCATATTCCCTCCGGAGATCTTTTATTTGAAGTCAATATAACAGTCCCTTTTGTATTTGTCAATAAAAAAGCATTTATGATAGCAAAATATTTTGCTTTAATTATTGACAAGATTAATTGCCTGATATATCTTGTGATCGTCAGGCGTGAAATAAATGCAGTTCGTTAAAGGAGGCTTTATGAAAAAAAGTGATTTAATCGCTGAGAAGGTTTTTAAAAGCATCAATAATGTGGTGTCAACGGTTGAAAATATTCACGGTGATATTGCTGAAAGAAAAGGAGAGAAAAATGATAAAGCGCTTCATCGTGAAGAAAAAAGGGAGAAGGTTTACGGTCTGATCAAATCAATCAACGGCAGGGTTGAGGAAACTGTTCGTGATTTTTTGAAGTAAATATATTTTGAAAAAATGATTGCGCTCCTTTTCTTGCACGGAAAATGATCATGGACGTTTATGAAAAGTAAAATCAGATCATGTTACTTCACAATCTTGAAGAATTCTTTGGCTTTCGGGTCGGCAGCAGTGCGTAGAAGTTCAAACAAAACCATCTCCGTGGAAGTAACGTGCGCGCCGGCGCTTTTCATCGCGTCTATGCCGATCCGACGGTTTTCTGAAGTGCGCGATGATACCGCATCCGCAACCAAATGAACATTATAGCCGTTGGAGATGAGATCCAGGGCGGTCTGGTAAACGCAAACATGGGTTTCAATTCCCAGAAGCACTACATGCCTGCGGCTCAACGCTTCCAGATGTTCTTTAAAATTATTTTCATTCCAGCAACTGAAAGATTCCTTGGCGATCGGGTTAAAACCTTCCAGCTCATCCGCTATCTGCGGCAGCGTTTGCCCCAGTTTTTGCGGAATCTGTTCGGTGACCATAACGGGTAAGTTTAAAGCTTTAAATCCCCTGATCAATTTTACCGTATTGGAAAAAAGATTTTCTTTGTCAAACATCGCCTGAGCCAGATTGCCCTGAATATCAACGATAACCAAAACCGCGGCGGTACGACTGATCATTTTGATCTTCTCCCTGGTTGATTTATTGTCAACTCGCAATTCTCATGAAACTCGGATATTACAAAGCGGTGCGGTAATATCTTTAAATTGTCATGATGCTTAACGTTGAGGTGTATAGCGCATTGACTTTTTTAAGTCAAATTTTCCGGCAGCCTTTGCCTGTTAAAACAAGCCTGCTTATGACGCAAGGATTATTATCCCGCCGCCCGCCGTGCGGTTCATACCCGTAATTATGATACATGGTTGCCCAGCAGCAAACCGCCGTCAATCAAAATTTCCGCTCCCGTGGTATAGCTGGAGGCGTCCGATGCCAGATAAAGCGCGGCGCCTGCGATTTCATCAGGTTCTCCCATCCGGCCGGAGGGCAGAGTTTTTTCTACCATTTCTTTTACTTTCTGAGCTTCTTCCGGCGGAAGATGTCCCCAGTGGGAATTCATCATCCTGGTATTTACCGGTCCCGGAGAAATAGTGTTTACCTGAATATTGAAACGGAGAAGCTCGCCGGCGAAGGCTTTTGTCAGCATCCTCATGCCGGCTTTGGAAATGGAATAGATGCTCAGGCCGGGTTCCGGATTATGGCCGTCCACGGAAGAGACATTGATTATTTTTCCACCGCCCTGCTTGACCATGATATTGGCCGCGGCCTGACTGACAAAATAAGCGCCTTTCAGATTGATGTCCATGAGTTTATCCCAGAGGCGATCGTCACATTCAAGAATTGATGCCATGGCGGGACTGGCGCCCGCGTTGTTGACCAGAATATCGATCCGGCCGTAACGGGCCATTACGGCGTCGATCATTTTTTTAATTTCTTCTGTTTTTCCAAGATGAGCCGGAAGCGGAAAGGCCTCGCCGCCGAATGCTTTGATCTCATTGGCCGTCGCTTCCAGGTCCTGCGCCTTGCGGCTGGTCACAACAACCTTCGCTCCGGCTTTGGCGAAAGCGAATGCAATGGCCTGACCGATGCCCCGGCCGCCGCCGGTAATGATGGCAACTTTATCTTTCAGTGAAAAGCGGGATACGTCGAACATTTAATTCTCCTTGAAATATATAATGCCCCCTCATTTCAGGTGAGGGGGCGAGAGATGTTTGTTACCTTGGCTAGTCAAATATTATTTTACTTTCTTCATTTTCCCATGATGGCTTTACTGTCGCCGCCGCTCATACCGGCCAGATACTTAATGAGCTTTTTGCGCGCCTTGATATCGTATTGGGAGGTGATGGCAATCTGCTCCATGATAGGCGATCCACCGCCGTGATAGTTTCCGTAGTTCATGACGCCGGCCATGCTGCCGATGGTGTAGTCGCCGAGAGTCATCCAGAACTTAATCTGGTCTTCCACGGGAACTTTCGGGTTCCTGTTAAGATATTTTGCCAGAACCTCTTTCAGGTCGGGATGAATGAGATCGCCTTCGTAGGGGAAGGTGGATGGAATGCCGCCGGCGATCCGGCAGATAAGTTCCTGTTCATGGAAAACCGCTTCTCCCGTCAGGCAACGGCCGACATTGCAGTAGATGGAATTGGGGATGTAGCTGCCCGGGCCGTAGGGACAACTGCCGAGGCCAGGAATAATGACTTCCGGCTTGCCCATGCTGGAGGCAGTGTAGCCCGCGGCGTAACCCAGTTCGGAAACCTTGATGATTTCCGCCATCATTTCCTTGACATGAGGAGTCTTTTCGATGCCGTTGTATTCCGCCGCCAGAGCCGCCAGACCGAGGAAAACGTCTCCGATGGCGGGCTTGCATCCCGAATAGCTGTGGCGATGGAACAGGGCAAACAGCAGTGCGCACATGCCGCCGTGATCGTTTTCTCCGCAGAGGAAAACTCGTTCCCAGGGAACGAAGCAATCCTCGAAAATAATGTAGGAATCGGAATAACCGATGTCCACACCGCGCTTGATGTGCTTGCGCTTATACTGGCTGTGAATGGAGACCACCTGCTTGACGCCTTCATAATCGGAAGGAACGGCAAAGGCTACGGCGTAATCTTTCTCGTCGGGACCGAGGGCGCGGGTGGGAACCACCAGAATCTCATCAGAGATGGAGGCTTCGGAGATGTGAAGTTTGCATCCCCGGACAACGATTCCGTCGCTTTTTTTCTCCACGACGTGGACATACATGTCCGGATCCGTCTGCTGAATGGGCCTCTTCAGACGTTCGCCCTTCATGTCTGTCTGGGCACAGCTTCCCACGAGGTCTTCTTTCTGAAAGCGTTCGAGCCATTTGAGGAAGTTCTGGTGGTAGGAAGTATTCCCGGGGTTTACCTTGTCCGCTTCAAAGGAAGCGGCATTGACGGCGTTGAGGGCATCGGTGCCCATGCAACGCTGAATGCACATGCCTGCCTTGCGGCACAGAGCCCTGGTCATATCCTGTTTCTTATGCAGATCGTCCGTGCTTTGATGGACATGGCAGAAGCGGTTTATGGTTTCTCCGGTCAGATGAGATGTGGCGGTGCACAGATCTTTCAAATCCGGATCATTAACAGCGTCAAAAGTGATTCCCATCACGTTAAGCACCGGAGCCTGGATCTCGTCATCACGGTCGATCTTGTCACCGTCGTGATAAAGGTTCCGCCTCATCTTCCGGAGCCTTTCAATGTATTGTTCTTTTGTTCTCATGGCAGTACCTCTTTTTTGTTAAAAATGGTTATTTTGTTTTATCCTTTGAGGATGTTCCTCCCTCTTTCTTCTTTAGAATTTTTTCCAATATACCGGCGTCTTCCAACTTCAGATAAAGTGTCGTGCCGGAATCTTCTTTTTTCGCGCGGATGCCGTCAAAAACTGTTTCAAGCAAAGGATCGAGCATGTCTGCGATGCCTGGTTTTCTTTTGGGCATTCCCTGCATGTGCCAATGAATGAATAAATGTTCGATCGTTCCCATGAACATGGAGCGGATCAGGTAGGGATCGGAATCCTTTTTGAATGTGCCGTCGGCGATTCCCTCCCGGATGCAGTCCAGAAGAACATGAGACGATTTCCGTATCGCGGCATGAGCCGGCGTCTGGCGAAACCGCTTATTGGACATTAATTGCAGCAAAACCAGCGCGGAATAGTTGGGATTGGTCTGATAAAGCTGAACGTAGAAAAGCAGGATAGCTCTGATTTTTCCTTCAACTCCTTTGATGTAGGGAATGACTCTTGATGATTCCTCAAATGTGTCTTTGGTTATTTTTTCGGGAATGGCGAAAAGAAGGTCTTCTTTGGTGCCGAAGTATTCGTATACGGTGGCTTCCGAAACGCCGGCTTCTTTACTGATTTCGGTAATGGTTGAGTTCTGAAAGCCCTTCTCGGCAAAGATGCGCAGAGCGGCGTCCATAATGCGGTCTTTTCTGGTTTTGGGTCGGTTTTTGTCCGTTATCATCATAGCCTCCGTCGAGGATGGTTTTAAGATACATCATCATAGTCATACTGTCAAGAATTATTTTATTTCATAGTCTGACTATAAAATAAAATATATATTCAAAGTAAATCATAATAAAAATCGCTGATAAAAACGGTGATAGTTGGATAAATACTGAAGAGTATTCGATAATTGCGAATGTAAATCAGGTGCGGGTTACGCAGGAAGAAAATTTCACAGGAGGAGATTCATCACTTCAATTTGGCTACGATGATATCCACTAATTCTTTTTCCGGAGCGTTATATTGATCGACGGAGTGACCGGCAACGATAATCCATTTACGGGCAAGATAGTCTGTTTCTCTTAATTAAATATGCATTTGCAGAAAGCTGGATACTAATGTCAAAAATATTATTTGACTTTAATGAGTTGTCAGATTTCTCAAATTTCCACTAATAAATAAGGGTATTATACGGATTTTTAATATGCTGTCATGAAAAAGAAATTGCATTGATAAATGCTTTAATATTAAATTACCAATTTCTTAAACATATATACTGCAACTTTGCGATGTTTACGTTATTATTCAGAATCTATAAAAACAAAATTGGGTTAGGAGAAAAAAGCTGGAATGATAACATATGATCCTTACAAAGATTTTGCTGACTACGACTGGATGATTCAGAAGGACCCGGAACGGGAAGAATTGTTCATGCACGTCTTTCAAAACCATCGCATCTTCAATATGCATGACTGCGCATGAGGAACCGGCCGGCAGGAATACGCTCATTGCTAAACTTGCCGTCCATAGTTCATCGTTATTATTGTGCACGTTAGACCTTTCAATTGGTAATCTCAATTTCATTTAGTACATGAAAGTATTGATACCTGGGCATTAAGCGCAATTTTTAAAAAAACTACTTTGGAGATATCCTGTTTTTCTTTCAAGTCATGAATCTCTATGATCAAAAAGTTTCTCGCCCAGTACCCCAGTCACCCAATCGAGATGGACACGGGCAACCAGATAGTCGCGGCGGGCACGGCTCAAATTGTTCCGTGCCTGCTGAAGATTTAATTCCGCATCTTCCACATCTAGGCGCGTCTTGATCCCCAGTTCATAACCTTTTTCCGCCATCGCCAGAAGCCTTTCGGCCTGTGTTACCGTTCCGGAAATAGAACGGACCACTTCTGCCGCTTCCTGCACGGCGCTGATGCTCTCGCGAATCTCCATGGACATCATGTCGATCAATTTAGCTTCATCGAGCTGTAAACGTCGCAATTCGCTGTTCGCCTGATCAACCCGCCCCTTGGTGCGAAGACCGTCGAACAGCGGATAGGTGAGATATATACCCGCGCTCCAGACAACACCCTTACCTTGTCCCTCTCCCTGCTCCAACCGGTTCCAACCATAAGTTCCTTTGAGATCAAGTCGTGGTTTGTTCTGGGTGGAAGCGATAGTGACGAGTTCACGGGACATGCTGATACGGTATTTCATGTCTGCCAAATCAGGGCGTCTGTCTTTGGCTAATGCGATAGATTCTTCATAAGTCTTTTCGGGGCGGATAACTACATCTAGGTTGCCCGTCACTTCAATATCGTCGTCCAAAGCAAGATGAAAGCGCAGGCGATCTTGAGCTATCCGTATCTGGCTCTCCGTTCGAATCACATCGGGACGGGAGTTTTCTACTGTAACCTCCGCGGCAAGAACATCATAATCGGTAGCTACGCCCTCAGCATACTTTTTCCTGACCTCTATGAGGTGCCGCTTTTTCTGTTCCATATTCTGCTGGGCAAGCAAATGAAGATCCCGCATAAGCAGAACATCATAGAAAGCCGCTGCAACATCCCGTTGACTTGCCTGCTGGTAGAGCCTGAGTTGTTCGTCGGCAGACTTCAGTCCGACTTTTGCCGCTTTGACAGCCGCGCTGACCTGTCCCCATGTAAAAAGGGGTTGTGTCAGGCTGATTTGCGCTGTCTGCTTATTCACAGGATCCGCCATGTTTAAACCATATATTTCCTGGCTTTCATCACGATCACGAGCAATGTAACTAATAGCAGTTAACTGGGGAAATGCTGCAGCCCTCTCTTCTACATACTTTCCCCTGGCCCATGCGATATATTCACGGGCTTTCTGAATATCTCTGTTTCGCTCCGCGGCAATCTGCAAGGCCTGATCAAGGGTGAGTAGACGTATTTCCGCCCAAGCGGCTGTTGCCGAAGCGCATATCCAGAACAAAAGCAGAAGCAGTACGCCCGTAATTTTTACTGATGTATTTTTCATTGCAATAAAAATCCTCTTTCATTTGATATTATGATTAAATATGTTTGTTCATCCGAAACTCGACCCGTCCGGCCAGACGATTACCCAGATCATCAAGCAGCGTATACACGACCGGAACAACAACCAGCGTGAGAACCGTGGACGTAAGAAGTCCGCCGATGACGCCTCTGGCCATCGGCGCTCGCATTTCCGCGCCTGCTCCCACCGCCAGGGCAAGCGGTAGCATGCCGAAAATCATGGACAGAGTTGTCATGACAATCGGACGGAGCCGTGTCCGTCCGGCCGTAATAACGGCTTTCCTCCTGTCCATGCCTTTTTGCCGAAGCGATTTGGCGCAGTCAACGAGGAGAATGGCATTTTTAGTTACCAGTCCCATGAGCATGATCAGACCGATGAGCGATATGATATTGAGCGTATCGCCGGTTAAAAACAGCATGCCCGCCATCCCGACGACGGACAGCGGCAGTGAAAGCATGATGGACAGCGGATCCAGAAAAGATTCGAACTGGGCGGCAAGGATAAAAAAGACAAAGAGCACCGCCAGGACAAGTGCCTCGGCAATGTATCCGAAAGATTCTTCCATGTCCGCCGTTTCACCGGAAAACACTACTTTGTAACCGGGTGCCATGGCCAGTTTATCCGCGGCCTTTTGCACCTTCTCCACGGCTGTGCTTAGGGGTACATTGTGCAAATTGGCGCTGATGGAAACCTGGCGGATAAGGTCCTGGTGGTTAATCTCCAGAGGCGTGGCATGGGCCTCGTAAGAAACGAAATTTGCCAGAGGCAACAAGACGGGTGTTCCGTTTTGGCTCATGACCGGAAGCTGCAGATTCAGTACCTGATCAGGACTTCTCCGGAGATCCTCCGGCAGTCTAGCCCGTATATCCACGGCATCGCCGTCCTCATCTTCATATGTCGAGACTACCTCGCCACCGACAAGGGCTCCGATGTTGCGTACGATGGCATCGGTCATCACCCCGGCGCTTTGCGCCCTTTCGTGATCTACCGTAAACCTGTATTCCGGCATGTCATGCTCCAGGCTGATTTCAATATCCTTGATTCCCGGCATGCGGTACATTTCCTCCCGCAACTGTAACGCGTAGGCCTTGAGTTTGGCCGTATCGTTGCCGCGGATATTAACGAGAAGTGGTTTCTGATTTCCCGCCGTATTATCAACTTCCTCAATGGAAGTGATGACGCCCGGTATTCCCGCAAGGTGCTGCCGAAAATCCTGCTGTATCTCATTCTGATGGCGTTTCCGCATTTTCCGGTCCTTAAGCTTCACATAAAGGAATCCGCTGCGAACCGTTCCCTCGTCTCCGGCGCCGACGCTGGCATAAGTATGCTCAACCTCGGGGATATTCTTGATTGCTGATAAAATTGCCTCCAAGCGATCTTTACTTTCCATAAGCGATGCGTCTGGAGACGTTTTAAAAGAGACGCGAAATTCGCCTGTGTCGCCTCGGGGAAAGAACGCCGATTCCAAGGAAGAAAACGCCGCCACTCCGCCGATAAAAGCGATCACAGCAATGACAACAATCGTTAAACGGTGATCAAGTGACCAGCCGATGATGCGGCGGTAACTGTCTGCCATCCGTTCAAATCCATCGTTGAAATTCTCCAGAATACGCGCCAATCCTAGTCTTCTGCCTTTGTTGACTACGGCCGGATCGCTCCAGCGCGAAGAAAGCATGGGGTCCAGCGTAAAAGACACAAAAAGCGAAACAAGCACGGCAAAAGCGACGGTAATGCCGAACTGAAAGAAAAACCTTCCAACATGTCCCTTCATGAAAGCCACAGGCACAAAAACCGCGACAATGCTGAGCGTTGTCGCGAGAACAGCAAGCCCTATCTCGCTCGTTCCGTTCCTTGCCGCGGTGATGTGATCTTCACCTTGTTCCAGATGACGGACGATATTTTCCCGGACGACGATGGCATCGTCAATCAAAAGTCCGATGGCTAGAGACAGGGCCATCATGGTCATCATGTTCAGTGACATGCCGAGAACCTTCATGACTATGAAGGAAGAAATTACCGAAATGGGCAGCGTCAGTCCCGTGATCACAGTGGAACGCCAGGAATTCATAAATAAAAATACTATGAAGATGGTAAAAATGGCACCCAGAATCAGCGTTTGTCGCACGTCCTGCAGCGATTCGCGGACAAAAACGGAACCGTCGCGGACAATGCTGAGCTTCATTCCCGGCGGCATTTCCTTTTGCAGTTGGGCCGCCGTTTTCTTGACGGCATCGACGACTTCCACTGTGTTGACCCCCGACTGTTTAAGCACATCGAGGGAAACGGCGGGAACGCCGTTCACCAGTGCCAGCGAACGTTGTTCCTCTGCTCCGTCGATAACTTCGGCAACTTCGGAAAGGACAATCGGCCTTCCGGAACGCTCAGCAACGACCATATTCCGGAATCCTTCAACACGTTCGGGCTTTCCTGAAATACGGATATTATATTCGCTTTCCCCCCGGTTGAGTCGGCCCAGCGGCGAGTTGACATTTTCGGAACGAAGACCATTCAGAACAGCGTCAATACTCAGGCCCAGGGCGGAAAGTTTTTCCGGCCGGACAATCACATTCACTTCCCGTTTCGATTCCCCCACAAGGTTCACCTTGCCGACACCGGTAATTCCTTCAAAGTGCCGCTTGATATTTTTTTCGACAAAGACCGTTATATCCCTGGGCGAAAGTGTTTGCGATTGCACCGCCAGTGAAATAACCGGCACGGAGTTGAAATCCATCTTCTGAATGATGGGTTCCTCAACGCCCTTGGGAAGATCTCCCCGGATCGCGGCGATCTTTGCTCTGGCTTCCTGAGTAACATCGTTTAATTTTTCCTCGAGACGAAATTCGACGATGACCGTGGAGTAACCTTCACGCGAATAGGAATAGATGTGCTTGACCCCGGAGATGGAGTTAACACCTTCCTCAATGGGCTTGGTGATTTCCTTCTCTACGCTTTCGGGGGAAACGCCGGGATACTTCGTAATGATGGAAATAACCGGTATTTCAACATTCGGATATGTATCAACCGAAAGCCAGCGGTACGAGAATATTCCCACTGTCATCAAGACAAGGCATATGACCGTGGCGAATACGGGACGCTTGATGGAAAGATCGGAAATAATCATGATGCCTGTCCTTTTTTCAGAGAGGATATGATGAGGCGGTCCCCTTCTCTGACATTAAAGCCGCTCTTGACGATATATGTCTCGCCAGGTTTCAGCCCCTGTGTTATCTCCACTCCGTCCTGTGTTGCGATGCCTGTAGACACTTCGCGAATCCGTGCCCGGTCGCCCTCGACCACGATCAGTCTCGCTTTTTTACCAGAGACATCCCAGCCGAATATAGCGGTCCTCGGCACCTGAACAATGCCTTTACGAATTCCCGTCATAATGCACCCTTTGACAAAAAGACCTCCCTTGAGTTCATTCGACGAATTGTTCACATCGGCAATCACCTTTACGGAGCGATCCGTTTCGCTGACGGCGGGGTTGATAAACATGACCTTTCCCGAAAACGATCGGCCGGGTAACGCGTCTGTCGTAAACTCAAGGATTTGCCCACGACGCAATCCGGCCATGCCGCCTGAAGGCACGGTCATGGTGAGATACAGTATACGGTTGTCGACAATATGAAAAAGGGGAACGCCGGAACCGGGCTCTCCGACAAGATCGCCGACATTGATGCGACGTTCGGATACAATTCCGTCCATCGGCGCGGTCAGAAGTCCCTTGGCCATGCGGGTCTTTATTTGATTCAGTTCTTCACCTGCGGCGCGTTCCTGTGCCCGGGCTGCCTCGACATGGGCCGCTGCGGCTTCCACCTCCGATCCGGCATCGTCGAGGCTTTGCCGCGTCGCGAGACCGGCATCCTTCAGTTTTTTCATCCTTTCCAATTCACGTCGGGCGCGGTTTTCCGCGACTACTGCCTGCAACCGCGATGCCTTGGCCGATTCCAAGGCAGCCACCGCTCTTTTAACGAGTGATTCCTCCTCTCTTGTATCGACCTGTGCCAGAGGACTGCCTTTTTTTACCTGGACCCATTCCGTAACGTAGACTTTTTTGACAACGCCCGTAATTTCCGATTTTACATCCACTTCATATTTTGGCTTGAGCGTTCCCGTGACCTCTATTCTCTGTGCCAGGTCTCCGGCTTCAGCTACGGCAGCATCCACGGCAACAGCTAGTCGTGCGTCCTTCTCCTCGCTTTTACCAGCCGTATCACCTCTTTGGCAGCCCGTGAATAAAACAAGTAACATCAGCCCGACCGCACATAATGCCATCAGCCCTTCCCGGGTTGTCAAATGATTGTATTGAAGCATACGTTCCATCGTGATCCTCCTTGTTTTTCAACGCTGTTTCCGTGTAATATGTTTTATTAATTAGTTCGCCAAAACTAACTATTAATGCAAAAAAAATTATATCTTTGAGACCACTTTATTAAAAAGCGAAATCAGTGTTGCCAAGTCCTTGCTGCTCAGATTTTTTCCGAAAAATTCCGCTATTTTTTTGTGTGTTTCGTCATGCATTTGAACAACCTTTTTCCCCTTGTCCGAAAGATGAACGTGAAATGAACGCCGGTCTTCATCCGATTGGATTTTCTTGATGTAGCCCTTCTCTGTCATTTTATCCACAATTGCTGTTACAGAAGGTTTGCTTATATTTAGAGCTTTCGCGATCTCTCCCAGATTCGGATTGCCGAGTTTGTTTATCACTTCGATATATTCGATTTGGCGCGCAGTAAAACCGTCTTCCGCATATTTTTGAATAAACTCCATATCCCAGTCGCCGATGCGCTGGGTTATAATTTCGATCAACTCTACAAGGGAATAAGGCATATATCCTCTCTTATGATTAGTTAGTATGAACTAAATATATCTTTGAATAATGATTGTCAAGAAAAAATTATCATGTCTTTAGAGTTGTTTTTCGGACGAAAATTTCCAGTTTTTAAAGATGGTTAATGTTGTGTATTTTTTCTTCCTTAAAAGAAGGAATATATGTTGGTAATTAAATGTTGTATTTCCTGTACTCTCGCAGGTTGCTATAGAATGCAGACAGGATTTTGATCTTTATTAGCAGAAAATATTTAGCGGTGAAAGTTCATTAGTCTTGATTTTGTCAACGTGATTTTCTCTTTTTATTTTTCTCGACTTAATATAAATTTGTTTAAATTTTCTGAAAATGCCCATGAGTGACGTTAATTGCTGCGGGTCAAGACAAATATAATAATTCATGGTATTAACAGGACAAGGAGCAAGCAATGCCTCATGTAAAAGCTAACGGAATTCAAATTGAGTATGATGCTTTCGGTGACAGTTCTTTCCCCGCATTATTATTAATTGCGGGAAACGGAGCCCAGACAATCTTCTGGGATGCTGAGTTCTGCGAATCATTGGCAAAAACAGGCCTTTATGTAATTCGTTTTGACAACCGGGATGCCGGCCTTTCAACAAAATTTGGTAAAGCAGGAATTCCAGACTTTATGGCTGCAGTCAGATCCGCCATGGCAGGCAAACCTGTGGAATCACCATATTCTCTTGACGATATGGCGGATGATGCCGTCGGTTTGCTCACTGCTTTAGGCCTTGAGAAGGCGCATATCTGCGGCGCTTCCATGGGCGGTATGATAGCTCAGATTATCGCCTATCGGCATCCGAAACATGTTCTGAGTCTGATTTCAATAATGTCGACCACAGGAAATCCCGCGCTTCCGCAGGGAAAGCCGGAGACAATAGCCGCTGTTCTCGCGCCTGCACCGGAGGAGCGTGAAGCCTATGTTGAACACAATCTGAATGTATGGCGGAAGATCTGGAGTCCCGGATTTCCATTTGAGGAAGAAAGAGCCCGGACGTTCATAGAGAACAGTTATGACCGTTCCTATTACCCGCAGGGAGCGATACGTCAAAACATAGCTATTATTGCTTGCGGCGATCGAAGACCGCTGCTTTCAACTGTTCAAGTTCCAACACTTGTAATTCATGGGGCTGATGATCCGCTGATACCGGTCGAAGGAGGAAAAGATACAGCCCGGGTGGTACCGGGAGCAAGTTTATTGATCATTAATGGAATGGGACATGATATGCCCAAAGGGGTTTGGACGGAAATGATAAATGCCATTTCTAAGCATGCTGTCCAAGCCCATGGTCAAAACAAATAGAAATAAATGCGTCCGAATTAAAGGGACATTACACTCAATTCAATCTTTGCTTCCCGCGATTTTTTTGGCCAGTTTCTTCTGGAACTCCGGGTTGCCCTGACGGAGAATGGTGATGTGCAGCACCGGTATCGTCGGCGCGATTAAAAGGTGTGACATATGAGCAGACGGCGGGTTTATCCGCCGCCTGCCCGGTGTTTAATTTCTGTTAACCCCAGTTCTTCTCCGCCGCCGCATTCTGTCCGGCAATCCGGCCGAAGACCAGGCAATCAAGAGTTGCGCAGCTGCCCAGCCGCACGGCACCGTGCACGCCGCCGGTAACTTCACCAGCACCGTACAGTCCCGGAATAGGCTGATCGGTCATAATATCCAGAGCCTGGGCCTTGACATTGATGTTCAGACCACCCATCGTGTGATGGACTTTCGGCGTGAGCCGCAAAGCGTACCAGGGGCCGGGCCCCAACGGCTGTTGATTTTTCTGCATATATCTGCCCCATTCTTCGTCTTTGTTGGCCAGGACTCCCTTGTTGAATTTTTCGATGGTTTCCTTCAAGGGCTCGATGGGGCAGTTATACGCCGCGGCCATTTGCTCCAGCGTATCGTATTTTTTCACAACACCTCTTTCGATCAGGGGAGGGAGCGACTCGGCGATTAATTTAAGGCCGATGGCGTAACCATTGGCATCCGTGAAGGCGATGCATTTATTACCCACGCGGATAATGGCGTCGGCGCGAATTTTGCGGTCGGCAAGTTCGTTGACAAAACGTTTGCCTGTTTTTGTATCGACCCACAGACCGTACATGGCGCAGCAGAGCTGCGCGAAGAAGGGCGCAAGTCCCATTCCTTTTTCATCGGGGCTTCCCCAGGGGCCCAGTTGAATCCAGGATAACTGCACAGGCGTGCAGCCGATGCGGAAGGATTCCCGCAATGCTTCTCCGGTGGCGCCGGGCTGATTGGTGCTTGGGAACTCGGCCACCAGCCGCGGATCCTGAATGGTCCGGAAAGCGATATCGTTGCCGAATCCGCCCGAGGCCATCACCACTGCTTTTCTGGCTTTGATGTTCTTGATCTTTCCGCTCGCGGCGTCCGGGAAAACGTATTTTTCACGAATCTGAACACCCTTCACTCTTCCGTCGCCGTCCCGGTATATCTGGGTCAGTAAAGTCCGTGTCTTCGGTTGCACTCCGAGTTCCTTCAATTTGAGCAATTGCTGTTGAACGATGGCCGAACCGCTCTGATTGTATGTGCTGTACATTCTGGGAACGGAGTGCCCGCCTTCCTGAGACAGTTTGTCTTTGTATTTGACACCCAGTTCATTGATGGTCCATTGAACAGTTTCATTTGATTTGTAAGCAACCATCTTGGCGAGTTCGATATGGTTTAAATGCAGACCTGCCGTCAGCATGTCCTGAAGCAGCAGTTCCGACGAATCCTTAATCCCTTCTTTTTCTTCCAGAGGGGATCCGGCCGCCGAGACGACGCCTCCATTGATGATCGAATTTCCGCCAGGTGTGGGCATTTTTTCCAGAATGACCACGGAGGCTCCGGCTTTCTTTGCCTCGTATGCGGCGGCAAGCCCCGCAAAGCCGCTGCCAACGACCACAACATCATACGTTTCATCCCATTTTTTCGGCAGTGTCGCAGCTTCGGCTGTCCAGGGCTTTAACGTCAACCCGGTCGTGGCCAGCCCTGCGACGGCCGCCGTTCCGCCGGCTGTCTTTAAAAAGTGACGTCTGCTCAATGTTTTTGCGTGCTGATTAGCTTCTGTCATACTCATACTCCTTATGTTCAATTTCAGTGGTTAGGTTATGAATTACATTTTTTCACTGTTTGCGAGCAGGTAGAAGAAAATTAAACTGTTCGAAATGTTAAGAATACTCATCCGACTCATTATTTGTCTTTGCTGGGCATCACCTCCTTGATAGGATTTAGGTCGTTAGGGTGTAAAGTAACATTTTCTTACGGCAATAAATGAAAAGCGACATTAAGTTATCTGGAATATTGATGGTCTTTATTTCCCCATGGCTCCGTCAATTTATGCGAAAAAATTTTTTAAGACGATGAATTTTCATGAGAAGGATTATTGAAAGGAGACACTTATCCGCAACGATACTATTTTGATTCAACGGAATTGAGAGGGCGAAGGAGAAAGTGATACTGCTTTTTAATCTGCTCATGGTCTACACAAAATACTTTTGTTGTTTACGCACCATAATAAGAACTGACTTTTAGCAGGTTTAAGTATAGGAGACAGCGTCTTGTATGTCAAGGGGATTTAGGTCAATGGTGGCATACACAAAATCAACGATATGAAAATGGATTGCGGAAGTCGTACATGCACCTTCCGGCCTGTCCTGCCGCCGAAATCCGAATACAGGGCTGAATTCAGGGGAGATAATACTTCATTTAGTCTTTATCCCAAGGCGCTATTCGCGCGGGATAATTCGACTAACGATTCAAACTTCATCCCGACAAGTCGGGATTCGTTTTCAGCGAGTCTCATTAATGCCGGCGATATCTTTGGCCAGTTTCTTTTTATGTTCCAGGTTGCCCTGGCGGGAAATCATAATCCGCTGGGCCTGAGGCGATCCGGCGCCGTGCATGGATTCGGTGCGATAACCGACCGCGGCTGTCCCCAAGGTAATATTTTCCACCAGTCTCATGATGCGGCAGCGGTTTTCGGTGGGCACTGAAGCGATTCCCTTAAAATATTTTTCCACGATTTTGCCGATTTCCGGATGACGCAAATCTTTTTCCGAGGCCATTGTCACCATCAAACCTCCGGCAATATCTTCCGCAATCCGGGCAATCTCATAGGGGAATCGGGTGATGTTTTGCTTGCAGACATTGGCCAGCAGCAAATCAATCAGATAAGTGCCGGAGGCGGTTTTGTGTCCCTGGGCGGAGCAGGCGATGCCGCAGGAATAAAGCGTTTCATTCAAGTGGATCATCTCGATAAGCTTGTCTTTGATATGAGAGGCTTTGGACGCGCCGTTGTAATCGGCAGCGAGCGCCGCCGCGCCGATGAGCACATCGCCGACGCCGACTTTGCAGCCGCCGTAGCTCTGGCGATGATAACCGGCAAAGCGTTCGACCAGAGGGCCGCTGAATTCATATTCGCCGCACATGAAAACATTTTCCCACGGAACAAATAAGTCGTCAAAAATAATCAGGGCTTCATGACCGCCGAACTGATGATTGCCAACGTCGATTTCGCCGCCTTCAAGCTTCCTTGTGTCGCAGGACTGCCGGCCGTAAATATAGGAAATGCCTTCCGCATCAGCGGGCGCGGCAAAAGAAAGAGCGTAATCGGCGTCGTCTTTGGACATGGCGATAGTCGGCATCACCAGCACCCAGTGCGAGTTGACGGCGCCTGTCTGGTGCGCTTTGGCGCCGCGTACGACAATGCCGTCCTTTCTTTTTTCCACGACACGCATGTAAAGATCAGGGTCGGCCTGACGGCTTGGCGGGAGGCTCCGGTCACCCTTGGGATCGGTCATCGCGCCGTCAACGGTCAAATCCTGTTCTTGCATCATTTTCAGGAAGTTAATGAATCTTTCATGATATTGAGTGCCGAGTTTTTTATCCATTTCAAAAGTGACGCTGTCCACGGCGTTGATAGCGTCCATTCCTACGCAGCGTTGAAAGCAGGACGCAGTCTTTTGTCCCAACAGCCGCTGCATTTTTACTTTTTTGATCAGGTCGTCAGTACTTTGATGCAGATGGCAGAAACGGTTTATTTTTTCTCCGGTCAAATGAGATTTTGCCGTCATTAAATCTTCATGTTCCGGCTTTTGAGCCAGAGCGTAAGTCATTTTTACGGAATTCATGGAAGGCCTGATGATCGGGTTATCCACCGGACTTTTTACCAGTTCACCCATCAGATAGACTTTTAAATTCATTTTGCGCAGGCTTTCTTCGTATTGTTCAGCGGTTTTTAACGCCATTTTTGAATACCCCCTCAAAATTCCAAGTTTATTTAATATCATCAACTGTGCAAGAAAAAGTAATTTATAAAATAACTGCCGATATTACGATCTGGAGATGGATTTTATCATAAACTAATATTTTATCGGGGAAAATTCAAGGCTATTTGAAAACATATTTGTTTAAAATTTGACAAATCAAACAGTCCATTTTTTCATAATAGCCCCGTCCAGCTTGCCGGATAACGTTTCGTTACCCGGTCCGTATCCGAATCTTTTGTTTTTATTATTTTCTTGACATATAAAATTTGGCTTTTTATACTTTCATATCTCGCCTTTAGTTTATTTACATGAAAAAAATGGATCACCATAAATGAAGGAGGTGTCTTATGGTCAAAATTAAGGAAAGACGAAAATTCAATTGGGTAATGCTGGTTATATTGTTGATGATTTGTGCCATAATTTTATACAGAATAATATAAATAGCTGCCGCCCGTATGTTGAAAAGGGACAATTTTATTGTGAGACTCAAATTTCAAAAACGATTACCCTAAATACCCTGAAGGGCACCATGGGGGCACTATAGGTGCACTGAAACTTGCAGGCCGAATTATCCTGCATAAGCATGGATATAATACCCCGCAGCTTGCTGCGTAATTGTTTCCAAAGCTTGCTTTGGGGTCCATACCCGTGATTTGAAAACGGCTTAGCTGTTTTTATAAGCACCGGCTGTTTATTATGTAAATGTTTAAATTCCCTAAATTTATTTTCATACTTAATGATGTCGTGTCTTCGGGTGACAGCTTAAACCGGAAGCATACAAAAAACATTGTACAAATCTCTTGCCTTAAAGTAATCACAATTTTTAAATTAAACTTAATATTGCCTATTTGCTGTTTTTAAGATAGCTTTTGAAAATGACAAGGCAGAGAAATCATTGCGTGCCAGCGCTTTGGTTTGTCAATAAAATGTGAAAGGAAATATAGAATATGTCTATCATGAATTGGACCAAAGACGAAACAGTAGCGATTATTACCTTAACCAATGGTGAGAACAGACAGAATCTGGTGTTTTCCAAAACACTGAACGCCATGCTGGATGAAATAATTGCCGACAAAACAATAACCGCATTAATTATTACGTCCGATGACGCGAAGAACTTTTCCCAGGGAATAGACGTTACCTGGATTATGGGACAACTGGAGAAAAATGATCATCAGCCCGTTAATGACTTCATTAATGAGATGGATAATGTATTTAAAAAACTTCTTCTCTATCCGGTGCCGGTCATTGCGGCGATCAACGGCCATGCTTTCGGCAACGGTTCGATATTAACCTGTGCCTGCGATTTTCGCTTTATGCGTTCAGATAAAGGTTTCTTCTGCTTTCCGGAAGTCAACATCAGTATTCCTTTCCGGTGGGGCATGAACGCTTTTGTTAAAAAAGCAATTCCCATCCACCTGTTATCTCAGATGCAGTTGACTGGAAATCGTTTCACCGCGCCCGAACTGGAAAAGAATAACATCATTGTCAAGGCCTGTGCCGATCAGGAAGACCTGATGGCCACCACGATAGCCTTTGCCAAGACGTTCCAGAAGAAACGGAGCATTTTCGGTGAAATGAAAAGAAGACTGTACAACGACATTATTAAAGTATTGGACGACGACTTTATGCCGCCGACAGGAAAAATTACTTCTCTGGTCATGCTGGATTAGAACGTAAAAAGAGATTCGTTACAACGACTGAAATGAAAGAGGTACGATAATGATGAAAACAGCCATTACCGAAATGTTCGGCATAAAATATCCGATTATCTGCGGCGCAATGATGTGGCTTTGCAAACCTCAGCTCTGCGCGGCCGTATCCAATGCCGGGGGGATGGGAAACCTGACCGCCGGAAATTATGCCACGGAAGAAGAATTTCGAGAAGCCATTAAACAAACAAGAAAACTGACGGACAAACCTTTCATGGTGAATGTGACCATTCTGCCTTCGGTGCATATCACGGCCGAACATCACAAAATGTATTTGCGCGTTTGCGCTGAAGAAAAGGTCGCCGGTCTGGAAATATCCGGTACGCCTTTGGACAAGGCGGCGGGTAAAGAATTCATCGATCTTCTGAAAAAAGCCGGAGTGAAACTTTTCCACAAGGTGGGATCGGTGCGTCACGCCGTGCACGCCGAGAAAGCCGGTTATGACGGAATTTACGCCGCGGGCATCGAAGAGGGCGGTCATCCGCTCGATGACGATGTGACGACAATGGTGCTCACACCGCGCATTGCCGAAACGGTGAAGATTCCTGTTGTGACCGTGGGAGGTGTTTCCGACGGCCGTACCTTTGCGGCGGCGCTTGCTCTTGGTGCTCAGGCGGTGATGATGGCGACCCGCTTCGTTGCCACAAAGGAATGTGAGGTTCACGACAACATTAAACAGGAACTCATTAAACGGCAGGAATATGAAACCGCGTTGATCTGCAAATCAATCGGTTTGCAGGGACGGGCGATAAAAAACAAGATCGTGGAACAGGTTTTAGCCGTGGAAGCAAAGGGCGGCGGTCTGGAGCAGCTTATTCCGCTGATTGCCGGACAAAGAGTTAAAGAAGCATGGGAATTCGGCGATGTCGATTCCGCTCCCATGATGATGGGACAATCGGTAGGATTGGTCAAGGATATTCCCACCTGCAAGGAGCTGATGGAAAGAATCGTGGCGGAAGCCAAAGCGGATATTGAACGCGTAGAAAATATATTTAAATAAAAGTTCAACGCTAAAAATCATTACGGCACGTCCTCAGGGAGATGCAAATGTTCATTTGCATCTCCCTGATTATTTTTGTCTGATCTACTGCAATTTTTCTTATCCTCGGCGCAATAAACGACATTTATATAAATTCGTCTCCTGCGTGGACGGATATTTTCTGAAACAGTCTGAAAATAATTTTGCGGCGAGGTCATGGCCTTAAAACCGTTGTCTGATTTGATTGGAAATCGAATACCACTTCTGGACGTTGTTTTCGAGCCGGTAATAGTGAAAAAGGTAAGCCACTGATAAAATCAGCAGAATCGCTAAAAGAATCATCGACGGCAGGGAAGATCGCATAACCGTGAATCCGAAAACAAGCAATGTGAAAAAACAGACAAAAAGCATGACAATAAGATGCACCAGCCTTTCATGCTGCATCCACTGAATCTGCTGATTATGATAAGCGAAAAGTTCTTTTAGTTTTTCTTTATCAGGATTTTTTTCCAGCGCTTCGCGTACATAACTTTCATGTTTTTTCATGTAGTCGATCATTTTATTTCCTTCGGAAAATCTTTATATTTTTGAAAATTTTACCATATTCCGGAGAAAAATATAGCTGTCTTTTTGCGTTATGATTTCATCCGCAGGGATATTATTAAAGGAGGTTTATGCCCGGAAGGTTCTATTTCGTTGACACGAAATATCATTCCCCATATACTCCCTTGGGCAAAAAATTAGAAATTTGCTCTGGTAGTGAATATTTTTTTACATAGAATGCAGAAAGGAAGATATTTGTAAAATGTACGATTTTGTCGTGGTTGGCGCCGGTCTTTTCGGAGCGGTTTTCGCGCATGAAGTAAAAAAAGCCGGGAAAAAAGTTCTGGTGATTGAAAAACGCGACCATATCGGCGGGAACTGCTATTCCTACGATGATCCCGAAACGGATATCAATATTCACAAATACGGTCCTCATATTTTTCACACCCCTGACAAAAGGATCTGGAATTATATCAATACATTTGCCGATTTTAATAATTATCAGCACCGGGTGCTGACCACCGCAGGCGGGAAGGTTTATTCTCTGCCGATCAATCTGGCGACGATTAATCAGTTTTATAATCTGAATTTAACACCGGCCGAAGCCGCGGAATTTTTAAAATCCAAAACGTCGAATATTGCCTCTCCTCAAAATCTGGAGGATAAGGCAGTCAGCCTTATCGGTCGGGAACTCTACGAGGCGTTCATCAAAGGCTACACAATCAAACAATGGAATTGCGATCCGGTTGAGCTTCCCGCTGAAGTGATCACACGACTTCCGGTGAGAACTTCATACAATGACATTTATTACCACGATAATTATCAGGGGATGCCGGTAGGGGGTTATGAACCGATTTTTGAAAAATTACTGGAAAATGTGCCGCTGGAACTGGAAACCGATTTTTTTGAAAAGAGAGATTATTGGAAGTCAGTTGCCGGAACGCTTGTTTATACCGGCCCGATAGACCGTTATTTTGATTACCGCTGGGGAAATCTGCGCTGGAGATCCTGTCGGTTTGAAATGGAAAGAATGTCTTTAAATGATTATCAGGGCGTCAGTGTCATGAACTATGCGGATCGGGACGTGCCTTACACACGCATTCTGGAACCGAAACATTTTTATCGCGAGCGGGCGCATTTATCGCGGGGGACGGTTATCATCAGAGAATATCCCTGCGATGATCCGGCCCAACCTTATTATCCGGTGCGATTAAAAACGGATCAGGAGATACTGGCAAAATATCAGGAAGCACAGAGTCGGGAAAAGGACGTTGTATTCGGCGGCCGGCTTGCCGAGTACAAATATTATGACATGTGGCAGGTAATTTCCCGGGCTTTGGAACAAGCCGGAAAGATATTGCAGGGACGCTCTTCGTCCGGCAGAACAAAATCAAGGCAGCTTCTGCCTGCGGAAGATTAAATAAAATATCTTTACACAAAATAACCTTCTCCATATACTCTGTTTGTAAAAGGAATTGCTTGTCAAATTCCGGAATTCAGAATTATATTGGCGATAGATGCCGGGTCACAAAGATAAAAATATTATCAAGTGAGGTGCGTTATGGCAGAAAAAACTATCATCAAATTGGGCAAGACGGTCAAAAACTTTACATTGCAGGATCAATTCGGGCAGGATTTTGTCCTTTCCAAAATGAAAGGCCGTCGCATACTGTTGTCTTTTCATCCACTGGCCTGGACACCTGTGTGTGCCAGGCAGATGCAATCGCTTGAAAAGAACAAGAAAGTATTCGACAAGCTCAATACAATTGCTGTCGGCTTGAGTGTGGACAGTGTTCCCTGTAAAGCCGCTTGGGCCAAAACTTTGAAAATAAAACATACAAAACTTCTGGCGGATTTCTGGCCTCACGGAGGGGTCGCCAGGAACCTCGGGCTTCTCCGAGAAAGGGATGGTATCTCACAACGGGCCAACGTCGTTCTCGACGAGGCGAAAAAGGTTTGTTTTGTCAAGGTCTATCCCATATCGGAGCTGCCGGACATTGGTGAAATTATCACTTTTTTGAAAAATTTATAGAAGATATCCGAAAAAACGAATATATTTCCACCAAAAAATATAAGGAGGAGACAATATAATGATTACACTGATTGCAACGTTAAAAGTCAAAGAAGGACAAATGGAGAAGGCTATTGAAACTTTGAAAGAAATTGTTCCTAAAGTCAAGGCGAGCGAACCGGGATGCCTGGAATATATTCCGCACACGGTGCGCGGCGATGAAAAGACCATTATTTTTTATGAGAAATACAGCGATAAGGACGCGCTGAAACTGCATTCCGCCAATTTGATGAAAAACATGGAAAGTCTTTTTCCTCTGCTGGAGCCGGGCATGGATATTAAAACATGTTACGAGATTATCAGCTGATTTTATCCCTGTCAGATCATTGAAACGCCATATCTGTTGACAGCTCAACTCTAAGTCTGAATGTGCGAAAAGAACCGGAGGATGGATGGATTTTGTTAGAGGTCTCAAGGCGCTCAAAGGTGTAAATCTGTTAAGAATGTCCACAACCATTGCGAAGCTTTTGTATTTTCGCCTGACGTGGACGAAACGGGATTTGGATTACTTGCCGTCTGGCCTGGGGCCGAAGTTTATCAGCGCCCGCCAGGCGGCCAAAATGATTCCGGATGGAGCAACAATCACCATCGGCGGTTTCGCGTCCGTCGGGCGCGCATCCATTTTTTACTGGGCATTGCGTAACTCGTTTGAGCGGACAGGTCATCCCCGTAATCTAACGGTGATCGGAGCCTGCCCGCAGGGCGGACGCGGTATGGCGCCCGGTACGATTGAAGAACTTGATGCGCCGGGAATCATTACCCGTTATATCGTCGGACATGGCGAGACCGCCAAGGCGCTCCTGCGACTGGCCGATGAAGGAAAACTTGAGCTGCACACCATGTCTCAGGGAACCCTGGCGTTTTTGATCGAAGCCCAGGCAAAAAATATCAATGCCATCGAAACGCATATCGGACTGGGTACTTTTCTTGATCCCGCAGTGGGCAACGGTTCGGCCGTATCTCCCGGAGCAGGGGATAATTTCATCAAAATCAGGAATGGCAAGTTGGACTATCATATTCCTCAGATTGAACGGGCGCTGTTTCTTGCGCCATATGCCGATAATGAGGGCAATATCTACTTTACTGATGCCGCATTGGTGCTGGATTATAAGGATGCGGCAGCCGCCGCACGCGCAAACGGCGGCAAGGTTATCGTATCGGTATCCAAAATCATACCCAAAGATAATTCCCAAATCGCCATTCCTGCCGATAAAGTAGATGCAATCGTAATCAATCCGCGCAACGAGCAGGTGGGGGGTGTGTTTCAGACGGAATATCGGCCGTATTTTACTGCCCGTTCAACCGAGGTTGATCATGAGGCCGTCAAACTCATGAAATCCATCAATGCCTTTATAGAAATCACACCCTACCGCGGCAAGGTGGCGGATATCCTTGCACGTCTGTGCGCAGATACTTTCGTCAAAAACACCAGCCCCGGTGCAGTGGTGAATATCGGCATCGGCATCGGCGAGGAAGTTGCACGCATGATTTATGAATTCGGGTTATACAAAGATATTATTTTTACCGCCGAAGGCGGGGCATACGGCGGTCTGCCCGCGGCAGGCGTTTATTTCGGAGCGGCCATCAGCCCGCAGCGTCTTTTGAGCACAGCGGAAATGTTTCATCTTTATGAAGAGAACCTGGGAACCAGTGTCCTGGGATTTCTGCAGGTGGATTCGGAGGGAAATGTTAACGTATCTCATCGCGGTCCGAAGATGATTGATTTTGTCGGGCCGGGAGGTTTTACGGACATCGTTGAATATTCGAGGACGATTATTTTCGTGGGAAACTGGATGGATAAGACCAAATATAATTTGAAGAACGGCCTGGTGAGCATCAAAAAACCGGGCACACTAAAGTTTGTCGATAAGGTGGATAAAATAACCTTCAACGCCGGGGAAGCGCTGAAAGCGGGTAAACGGGTATTTTATGTTACAACGGTCGGTATATTCAAACTGACACCGGAAGGTCTTGAACTGATTCAACTCATGCCCGGTATTGATATCCAAAAAGATATCGTTGGCGCCGGTGGTGCCCGTTTTATTATTCCCGAGCACACGGTGCCCTATGTCGCGCCTGAAATCGTAAGCGGAAAAGGTTTTGATCTTAAGTTTGAAAATACGTAAGATTAATTTATGATGGTCATAAAAAAAGAAAGAGAAAAATCATCCTCTCTTCTCATTATTTTATATTGATGTCTGGTTTTCAGGCTTTTTCCAGAACAATGAGCGCGTCAACCACAACGGGTTTTGACTTGTAAATAATCACGGGATTGAGATCGATTTCCGAAACTTCCGGAATCTCCATACCGATGCGGCCGACGTTAATCAGCATGTCGGCCAGAATTATTTTGTCCGCTGCTTCCATACCGCGGACGGCGTCCAGAATTTTATGTCCTCTGATTTCCTTCATCATGTCCAGCGCGTTTCTCTTTTTCAACGGCGCGCGGCGAAAAGAAATGTCTTTTAATATTTCGGTAAATATTCCGCCCAGGCCGAACATCACGCAGGGACCGAACTGCGCGTCGCGGGTCATTCCCATAACCAGTTCGCGCCGGCCTTTAATCATTTCCTGCACGAGTACCCCGCCGTCAACCCCTTTCAATCCGGCCATGATTTCATTAAAAGCTTTTTTCGCTTCCTTGATGTTGCGGATGTCCACGTGAATCAATCCCTTTTCCGTCTTGTGCGCGATTTCCGGAGAACAGCCTTTCATCACCAGCGGATAGCCGATTTTTGCAACGGCTTTTTCCAGATGATTCTTATCCTTGAGCAGGATTTCTTTCGTGACGGGGATGTCATAGGCGGCCAGAACCTGTTTGGATTCGTATTCGGAAAGGGTTTTATGGCCTCTACGCATCGCCTCATGGATGATTTTAACAGCTCTATCTTTATTCATGATTTTTGCCTCCGTAGTAGGTATTGACGTGGGCGACTGTCCGGATGGCATCATGCAGCTCATCAAAAACCGGTATGCCGTAATCAACATATTCTTTTTTAGTCAGAGCAATCATTTCGATGATATCCAAATCATCGACTCCTCTTTTGGCGTTGGGGAGCACCGCAATAACCGGTTTGCCGGTTTTATCCGCAACTTCACGGATCACCCGGGCCAGTTCTTTATAGGGCGTTATTTCCGCGACTGTTTTATTAAACGTTTTGGCGATTGATTTGTAGTGATAAAGAAGAGAGACGATGATTTGCAGCTCGATTCTTTTGTCTTCCGCCGCGGCGAGCAGAACTTCTTTCAGGTATTGCGGCGGAACGAACGGGTTGGCGACATCAACGGGGTTGATTGCGCTCGATCCCGGTTTGGGCAGATAATCGTATATGCGCGCCTGCAGATCGTCTGCCAGCGGCGGGATTTCTATATCGTAAGCTTCAGCGGTGTCGCAGGCGGTGACGCCGATAGCTCCGCCTCCGCCGATAACGGATATTCCTGAAAATGTTTTTGGCGGCAAGAGGGCGAAAGCGAGGCTCGTTTGCGCCAGTTCTTCGGTATCATGGACCTGAACGGCATTGGCCTGTTTCAGAATGGATCTCCAGATCGTGCCGCTTCCGCCCATGGACGCGGTATGACTGGCAACCGTTCTCGCCCCGGCGCGGGAGAGTCCCCCCTTGTAAACGATAACCGGTTTTTTACTTGCGGTGGTTTTGATTTCTTTGAAAAAAGAATCACCATTCTGAATGCCTTCAATATACATGGAAATGACCCGTGTTTCAGGATCATCTTTAAAGTATCGCAGAAGGTCGGTTTCCCGCAAATCGGCTCCATTGCCGAAACTGACCATTTTACTGAAACGGACACCCATCCACTTTCCGGCATGCGCGAAATCTATCGACATGCCGCCGCTCTGCGCGATGAAGGCCACCGGGCCGCTCTCGCGCGAAAGATCAGGTCCCGGAAGCAGTGTCAAACCACTTGCCGGGCAGTAAATACCGAAACAATTGGGTCCGACAACACGGATTCCTTTTGCGGCAATTTCTTTTATCCGGCGTTCCAGTTCCTTTCCTTCATCCGTTCCCAGTTCGCTGAAACCCGAAGAAATAATCTCTGCTCCGGCAGCGCCTTTTTTCCGGCAGGCATCGAGGACATCCGGGACAAATCGCGCGGCGACGGCGATAATGGCAAAATCTATTTCTCCGGGTATTTCCTCAACGCTCTTGAAAATGTTCAATCCGTCTATTGAACCGCCTTTGGGATTTACCGGTAATATTTCTCCGGCAAACGCCATGGCTGTAATCGATTTGAATATTCCGGTGCCGAATCCGGCGCCGCTTGCTTCCGCGGAAACGCCGATAATCGCGAGTCTTTGCGGATGAAAAATTCTTTCATAATCTGTCGGCGGATTGCCTGATTTTTTTGCCTTGTTTGCCATTTTGGGTCTCCATGATTGCCGATTTTATCTTGTATGCTAAATATTAAACGATAATTTATTTGCGAAGATCTTTCAGCATTCTGAAGAGCAGCAGCCGCTCTTCGGTGTTGAATACGGAAAGAATTTCCCGGTTAAGCTCCTCTGTTTCTTTCAGAAATTTATTTCGGACTTGGCGCGCCTTGTCTGTCAGTTGAATATTCAGAACGCGTTTGTCTTCTGTTAAAGCGTTCTTGACAATCCATCCGTTTTCCGTCAGGCGGTCCAGGACGCCGGATAATGTGGCGCTGTCCAGAGCCAGACGTTTCCCCAGTTCTCCAGCGGAGATACCTTCCTCTCCGTATAGAGCGTGCAGAACCAGAGCCTGCATGGGGGTCAGTCCATAAGGCAGCAGCCGGGCTTTAAAAGTTCCATATACTTTTTGATTGGCTTTACTGAGGATGAATAAAATAACGTCTTGATAATTGATCAAAATGATGCCTTTGAAAATTAGTTAGTATACGAGATAAATGAATGGAGAAATTAAGTCAAGAATATTTTTTTGAAAAAAATCGGTCCGCTGTAACGGAGATTAATTGATGATGAGATCTTTCAGCGCTGATTCATGATCGTGAAGAGGCTTTAGGGAAATTTCCGTTCCGCTTTCGCCTTGGTCACAGTAGTCAAACGGGTTATCAAGGTCTTTAATCAGGAAAACCATGTAGGCTATCAGGAAGGTAACCAGCAGCGTGAAAAAAAGTGACGCGTAAAAAGGTTCGATTTTCATAACAATCAAACCCAGGGCAACTAAAAAGCCCATCGCTTCAACGATCGCGTAAGCGGAGCTGATAAAGCTGGTGTCCCGGATGGTATCGATTCTCATGATCATTTTTCTGATATTGTTTTGTTCGTTCTTCATTTTTGCAATATAGGGAGCGGCAACGCCTTCTTTATCTATCTCAATAAAGAATTCATTCATCGCACTGATTTTAACCAGCATGGATTTTGTTCTTTCTTTTTTGTAAAACCAGTCCATCAGAAAAGCGGCAAATGATTTTTGGAATTCCAGGAATTTATGGGCAGATACGGAATTCTTGCTTTTATAAATTGTGTAAGTATCATCAAATAATGATTTCAGGGCTGCTGTAAGCTCGCTGGGAATTTTTTCGCTTTCTTTATAATCGGAAAGCACACCGGTTATCAGAAATCCGATCAGGAATATTGTGCCGGCGACCAGACTGGTAAAAAGGGCATTGAGCTCCATGATTTCGAATCCGAATTGATGGGACAGAAATTTTAGCACGGTTACTAAAATCATGATGGGCATTATTTTGAATGCGACGGACCACTTCTGCCGGATGTATTTGGGGGATGTGTTGATTAATTGTGTTTTCATGTATAGCTTACTGCAACAAAGAAACATTAATTTTGATGCGCAAACATATAAGGAATGAACATAGGTGTCAATGTAATATTTAAAAATAATCTTACCGGACACGCATGGAAATGATGACTATTCAAATCTCAGCGCATCAATCGGATTCAGCAAAGAGGCTTTGTAGGCGGGATAGAAACCGAAGAAAATGCCGACCAGGCCGGAAAAGCTAAACGAGAGCAGAACCGATAAAAGCGAAACGGCGGACGGAATTTCAAAGACGGTGGACAAAAAGATGGAAACGCTGCTTCCGATGATGATGCCCGTGATGCCTCCAATCATGGAAAGCGTCAGCGCCTCAATAATAAACTGAATACGGATATCCCAGGTTTTTGCGCCCACAGCCATGCGAATGCCGATTTCCCGTGTTCTTTCCGTGACGGAAACGAGCATGATGTTCATGATGCCGATCCCGCCGACCAGCAGCGATACCGAAGCGATAGCCGCCAGAAGCATCGTCAGAGTATTGGTTGTCTGTTCCGCCATTTGCAGCATCTGGGTGAGATTCCTGACCGTGAAATCATCTTCTTTCGTCGGGCCGATACGATGACGCTGGCGCAGCAAATCCGTTACCTGTCTTTCCGCGACGGAGAGATCCTCCGTGCTGCGGGCTTTGACCATGATGGTGCGCACCATGCCCGGAACGGTTGTGCCGAAGATTTTTTTCTGTGCCGTCGTCAGCGGTATTAAAACGGTATCGTCCTGATCCTGACCGCCAAGTGACTGGCCTTTGGATTCCAGAACGCCGATGACCGTGAAAGGAATCTTTTTAATCCGGACTATCTGACCGATGGGATCCATGCTGCCGAAAAGATTGTCAACCACGGTCTGTCCGAGAAGGCATACTTTTGTGGCATTGCGGATATCCTGGTCGCTCATGTTTCTTCCCGCCGTAAGACCGCAGTCCTTGACTTCCAGAATCCCCGGAGTGGTTCCCTGGATGCTGGTTGCCCAGTTCTGATTTCCGTATACCACCTGAGCCGATCCGTTGTGCATCGGCGCTACGGCGGAAACTGCAGAACACTCCCTTAAAATGGCATCCGCATCGGCTGTCGTTAATGAGGATTGACTTCCTCCTCCCAGCCGGACACCTCCCTGCGTAAAACTGCCGGGAACGACGATGATCAAATTGCTGCCGATACTGGAAATTTGCGAGGAAATTTTCCGGCTGACACCTGTGCCTATGGCCAGCATGATAATCACTGCGCTGACGCCGATGATAATACCGAGCATGGTCAGGGCCGAACGCATTTTGTTGACCCATAAGGCTCTTAAAGCGATTTTGAGAGTAGAAGCAATGCTGATCACGATTTTTTAACCTCTTCATCGCTGATGACATGTCCGTCCAGAAAACGGATAATCCTTTTGCTGTAGGCGGCAATGTCCGGCTCATGTGTAACAAGAATAATGGTTGTTCCGGAATCACGATTCAACTGTACGAGAAGCTCCATGATTTCGATGCTTGTTTTTGTATCGAGATTTCCCGTAGGCTCATCAGCCATCAGAATGGGCGCTTCGTTGACCAGCGCGCGGGCAATGGCCACACGCTGTTGCTGACCGCCGGAGAGTTGATTGGGATGGTGATGTTCCCGTCCTTCCAATCCCAGTAATTTCAGCGCGGTAAGAGATTTCTGTCTTCTTTCTCCTGCCGGTACGTGATTATAGAGCAGAGGCAATTCCACGTTCTCCATGGCCGATGTTCGGGACAGCAGATTGAATCCCTGAAAAACAAAACCTATTTTTTTATTACGGATTGTCGCCAGTTCGTCGGGTGATAAACCGCCGATTTTATGTCCGTCCAGAAAATACTCGCCGGCCGTCGGCTGATCCAGGCATCCGATGATATTCATAAATGTGGATTTTCCCGAACCTGACGGTCCCATGATGGCGACAAATTCGCCCTTGGAAATTTTAACGGACACATCTTCCAGAGCGTGGACGCCCTCATCGCCAACGTCGTATGTTTTGGCAAGATATTTTGTTTCAATGAGCGTCATTACATAAACCTCGGGGGTGGACCTGAACTGCTGCTTCCTTTTTTGCTGCTCAGGCTGTCCGTGATGACTTCCCGGCCTTGTGTGACATTACCGGAACTGATTTCCGTGTAATTTCCATCGCTGAGTCCGGTTGTCACCATCACCGGCTTGGGTTTGCCTTCTTCCATTATCCATACTTTTGTTCCTTTCATCTCCTGTTTATCCGTTATTGTTTCACTCTGTCCTTTTGCCTGAGCCGGTTTGAAGCGCAGAGCGGCGTTGGGAACGCGCAGAACGTTGGAACGGGTTTCTATGGTGATGGAAACATTGGCGGTCATTCCCGGTTTCAGTTTTAACTGTGAATTGTCCACATTAATAATAACGTCATAAGTGACGACATTGGAGACCGTGATGGGCGCGTTGCGTACCACGGAAACTTTTCCGGTAAAATTCGTATCCGGATAAGCATCAACGGTAAAAGAAACTTCCTGTCCGGCCCTGACTTTTCCGATATCGGCTTCGTCCACGCTTGTATCGATTTGCATTTTGGTTAAATCCTGGGCGATGCTGAAGAGGGTCGGCGTCTGAAAACTGGCGGCGACAGTCTGGCCGACATCAACGCTTCGGGAAATGACAATCCCGTCAACGGGAGAAAGAATTCTCGTGTACTGCAGATTCGCCTGAGCGATTTTCAGGGCGGCCTGCGCCTGTCCCACCTGTGCCTGATTCACTTTCTGCTGGGCTTGAGCCGATTTGAAATTTGTTTCGGCCGTGTCCAAATCACTTTTGGCGATAAAGTTCTGGGCAAAAAGTTCTTTGTTCCTCTGAAAAGTTCTCTGAGCATCCATAACGGCAACTTGCGCCTTCTCCAGATTGGCCTGGGCGGACCACAAATTGGCATTGGCCTGATCAACCTGAGATTGAAAAGTGGAGGGATCAATCTGGGCCAGCTGCTGGCCTTTCCTGACGGGCGAATTATAATCGACAAAAAGCTTCTGAATGGTGCCGGAAACCTGTGTGCCGACCGAAACCGTTGTGACGGCGTTTACGGTACCGGTAGCCGTTACGACGGATTTGATTTCGCCCCGGGAAATTTTTTCCGTTTTATAGGAAACGCTTTTTCCGTTTTTATTGAAAATAAAGAAGAGGATTGCCGCGATGATCGCGACGGCGATAACGGATATAAGGATGACTTTTTTCTTCATTGTTTCGCTCCTATGGCCTTGTCCAGGGCGGCCTGCGCTATTTTATAATTATACAAAGCCGTGTTCAAGCTGGCTCTGGCATTATTAAGAGTAATGATGGAATCGGCAACTTCGATCGGATTGCCCACCCCTGTCCGGTAACGTCCCTCGGCCAGATCATAGTTTTCCTTGGCCTGAAGAACAGTCAATTCAGCCATGGATATCTGTTCCGCCGTGTCCTGAACGTTCAGGTAGGCCTGCTGGACATCCAGACGAATTCCCTGACGAATGACATCCTCATTGGCGCTGAGGACTTCCAGATTCGCCCTGGCTTCATCAACCTGATATTTTGTTGATAAACCGTTGAACAGCGGAAAACTGAGCGATGCACCGGCATTCCAGCCTTTTTCAATGGGGAAGTCCGTTCCTGAAAAACCATATCCGGCGCTGCCCGATAAAGTCGGATAATATCCTTTTTGGGCCAGTTCGATGGATCGGTCCGCGGCTTCACGTTTGGCGACGGCGGAACGAAGATTCGGGCGGTTTGAATAGGCCATCTTCAGGGCATCGCTCAGTTGCCGGTCGCTTTTTTGAAAGGTCAGATTGTCCACGATGGCGAAATCGGGATCCTCCGGAATGCCCATGACGTCTTTGAGTGTTATCCGGGCGATGCGCAGAGCATTTTCCGCTTTCAGAACGTTGAGACGGGCATTGCCGTAATCAACTTCCGCTTTGGTCACATCGAATTTCGGTTTAGTGCCGATACGGAAAAAGGCATTGGCCTGTTCCAGATGCTGCTGGAATTGATTCATTGTGTCGATGGCGACATCGCGGTTTCGCTGGGTTTGCAGAAGATTGTAGTAGGCATTCTTAACATTCAGTATAATTTGAGCCTTGACATCCTCATAATCGGCCCGGGAAGCGTTGACGCCCAGATTTTGAATTTCAACTTGGGTGGATGTTTTGCCGAAATCGAAAAGAGTTATGCCGAGATCGACGCTCGTTGAATACTGGTTATACGAATCAGTGCTGCCGTTGTAAGATGACGCCGGTCCGATTCTCTGATAATTTGAAGACAAATTAATCTGAGGATAATAATTGGCTTTGGCCTGCCCGACCTTGCTTTCACTCACTTTAATGCCGCCCGCGGACTCTTTGATGCTGGGGTGCTTTTTCAAAGCAACGGCGATGCATTGTTCCAGATTATAGGCGGGAGCCGGCGTTGCCGGATCGGCGGCCCGGGCTGCCTGTGAAAGCATCAACAACAAAATTATGATCGGCATCATCTTTTTTTGCATTTTTTTACCTCAGAATAATTTTTGTTTTTTCCCTCCAGAAGTCCCCGCAGAGAAAACCCGGTGATATGATCCGTCAATTCGTCAATTTGTTTGCGACCGAATGATTCTCCCGGATAAAGTCTGGTGATAACGGGATGGGAATGCATAAAGTAAAGGCATTGACCGACAATGCTCATGGAACAAAGCCGGACAACTCTTTCTTTGGTGCTTTTCCCCAGGATGGCGCCCACTATTTCGGTGAGGAGTTGAAAGGAAGGCCGAATCGTTTCTTTAACCAGAATATCCAGCGCCCATGAAGGTTGAGTAAATTCCCGCGCCATCAGCCTGCCGAACCAGGCGGGATGGCCGTCATCCATGATTCGTGTGAGAAAAGACCGGATGTAGGTATGCAGCTTTTCTTCCGGTTGCTGCGTTTCATTGATGCCGAGATCGGGAGGATAGGTTTTTAAAGATATTTCCTGATAATGCTTCAGGACAGACAGATACAACCCTTTCTTATCGCCGAAATGATAATTTATTGCCGCGATATTAACGCCGGCCTGCCGGCAAATGTCACGGACCGTCGCCTTGGAATACCCTTCTTCGGCAAAGATTCTGCCCGCCGTTTCGATAATGGCGTTTCGTGTTTTCGATGCGGTTTTCTTGTCGTTCATAATATTTCAAACAATTGTTTGAAACAAATGTATGAAAATTGGATATCTTTGTCAAGATTTTTTTATCAAGGGCATTTTTATGCCTCATGGCCAAAATTATTTTGACAGGTAAAATCAATTGGCATATGTTTTCACAATCTTTTTACACGGAAAAATCTCACAGGAGAACAATAATCGTTTTCGGAAAGCTTAAGGCGGCAATTCGGAGAAGGCAAGTTGAATTTTAATAAATTTCTGCGATATGTGTCAGCAGCGGCGATGGTGGCTGCGGCGGGATATTTTTTCTATGTGCAATTCAAAAATAACGCCGACGTGATAAGCGCTTATGATTTTACCGTCAATCCTTATTATATTGGCATATCGGTCATCTTCGGGATCCTGGCCCTGCTTGTCGGGCCTTTCGTGTGGCGGATTTACGTCAATGAATATCTTCCTCGCCATGAAAGATTAAATTTTTCTGAAAGTTACGCCCTTTACAGCACTTCGGCAATGTTTAAATACATTCCCGGGAAAGTATGGACCTACGCGGCGCAGATAGCGCTGATGTCGTCGAAGGGAATTTCCATGGTAATACTGCTTTATATCAATATGGTCAGTTTTATCTGTCTGTTTTTTGTTACGGCGCTATTTTTTTTGTATTACTATTTTTCTTGCATACTAAAGGCGGCCTGGGGATTTTCTGTTTTGATCTTCCTTTTATTAATCATTGCGGATGTTGTTTTTATCATATGGAACGATTCTGTCATCAATTATCTGATAAAACCCGTCAACCGCTTGTTCAAAGTTAAAATTGAGCCGATCAAAACCAGAAAAACTATTTTTGTCTATACTCAGTTGCTTTACTTTCTGGCGTGTATTTTTTTGGGGATGGCTTTGTATTTTCTGGCCAGAGGAATAAATATCGATGTGTCGTTCAGCAATATATTTGCGATTATGGCGACAATTTCCATCTCTCTGGTCACGGGGTTACTTGCTTTTTTTACCGTTGGCGGGCTGGGTGTCCGGGAAGGAACGATGTTTTTTATGCTGAAACAGTTTTCTAATATGCAGGCCGCTTTGATTCTGCCGGTTGTGGCGCGTTTTTTGACGATAATTATTGAACTTTTGATGGTGATTGTTGCTATAATTATCGGAATGAAATATGGGTATTTCACCGCTTTTGCGAAAAGCAGGCAAGAAAATATTTTGCAATAGAATTATGAATAGCAGGTTTTAACATGGGACTTATACAATTATTAATCAGAGATCCGCTGGCTTTCATCGTTTTGTCCATACTTCTTTTGTATGCCGTTATCTTTCACGAACTGGCTCACGGCTGGGTGGCCTATAAGATGGGCGATCCCACGGCGAAATGGCTGGGGAGGCTGACGCTTAATCCGCTCAAACATCTTGATCCTTTCGGATCGTTGATGCTTCTGGTTGTCGGTTTCGGTTGGGCAAAACCTGTTCCCGTAAATCTGGAGAATATTCCCGCTGATAAAAGACGCAAGGGGCTCATTCTGGTTTCGGCGGCGGGTATTACGGCCAATATCATCTGTGCCTTTGTCGCTTTTTTACTATTGAGACTTATTGCTTCCGAGCCATCGGGCATGGCGGAGCAGGTTCTTTTTATGTTTGCCCGGATTAATATAATCCTGGCGGCTTTTAATTTAATTCCGATTCCTCCGCTGGACGGCTCCAAAATTATTATGGGATTCGCGTCGGACTCGGTAAACAGATTTTTTAATCAGATTGAACCCTTCGGATTTTTTATTGTTCTAGGCCTGCTTTTATTAGGTCTTCTCGATCCTGTGATCAATCTGTTTCAAAATGTCATTCTGGCGTTTATTTCTGTTTTTTTGCCCTGAGAAATGATAGTATCTCACTCATAAAATGTCTCCCGTTGCTGCGGCGCATCCGGTATGCGCCGGCGTAAGCCGCCGTAGTTCAATAATAACATCACTGCCGAGTTGTCGGGAAAACACTAATAATTTTAATTCAAAGCATAATATCAGGAGGTAATTGCCATGATGACCTTTAAGGAGTTACTGGAAAAAAGAAGAGCCATCCGGGATTTTCAGGATAAAAAAGTGCCGCAGAATATTCTGGAGGAAATTCTGCAGGAATCGACTCTGGCGCCTTCGGCCAGCAACGATCAGCCTTGCCGGTTTTCCGTCGTTAATTGTAAAAATACGATGAAGGCTCTCTCCGATGAAAGCAAGGCAAATCTTCTTGATGATTTTGTGAACAAGAAAACATCGCTTTCATCGAACTATGTGGATGTACTGAAAGATAAAAACTTCAATGTATTCTATAATGCGCCCTGCGTGATTTACATCAGCGGATCGACCAGAGTGGGATCGCTTGACTGGGATTGCGCACTGGCGGCCAGTTATATCATGTTCGGTGCTGTGGAAAGAGGATTGGGCACCTGCTGGGTTCATCTGGGGTCGTATATCCGCGATCCCCAGTCCAAAGCCCTGCTGGGAATCCCCGACGGGTGCCGGATTGTCGCGCCGATTATTATCGGCTATCCGAAGGAGATTCCCGCCGCTTCGGAGCGCCACGTCCCGCAGATTCTCAAAGTAATCAGCTGAGAAAAATCTATAGCTGTTCGGTGAGATTTTTTAAACCGGCGGCGGGGTTTTCCCGAAAATGAAAACGGATGATTCGTCTTCCCGCATCTTCAAGCGCCTGCCGGTCGCCCTGGGCCTGCGCGGCTTTGAGCGCGCCAAAGGTCAGAGAAGATTTGTCTTCGCCGATATGGTCGGGAATATCGATATCCAGAGGGTTGTCCTGCGTCAATTGAATAAATAATCCGTTGCCGGAATCGCCTTTGTGCAACTGGCCGGTTGAATGCAGGTAACGCGGTCCGTAACCGCAGGTTACCGGCAGAGCATACTTTCGCGAAACAGCTTCTCGCAGGCTATGGACTGCCTTGTCAATTTCCGCGGAAGGGCTCAAATATATTTGCAGACAGACATAGTCTCCTTCCTTGCCTTGTTTTAAAAAATTCGTCAAAGCTTCAACGGGTGTCGTCCCGTTGATTTTGCCGAAGATTTCGCCTTGTTCGAACATCATCGCCGGTTTTTCATCGGTCATTTTTTTATTCTTATCCCAATCCGCAATTACGGTGCGGGTATGTTTCTTAGTCGCTTCCACGTCCGGCTGATCAAAAGGATTGATATTTAAGAAATGCGCCGCAACGGCGGTGGCCATTTCCCAGAGGTACATTTGTTTACCCAGATCATAATCGTCATTAATTTTAACGGTAATGACAGGATGGCCTTTGCTTTCCGGAATTTCCGGGTTTGAAAATCCGGCCTCATCCGGAGGGCGGAAAATAACAAAAACACGATCGTTGCCGTACTCGGTCTTGTCAGCAAGCGGTTCGTTCAGAACGGGCAGAATTCCTTTTCCCTCTTTGCCGGTGCTTTCCGCAATCAGTTGCTCCAGCCAGTCGCCAAAATGTTTCCAGCGGGGCGGCAGGATAAAAGTCAGTTTATCGCGACCGGACAGCGCCAGTGTGCCCAGAACAGCGCCCAGAGAGGCGCCGGTGACGGTCAGTTCTTCGGATTGTGAAACAATTCCCTGCAGTAAATTCTTAACATCTACACCGATAATCGTTGCGGGAACTATTCCCGGCAGCGACAGCGCCGAATAACGCCCCCCGATATCGGGATTGCTGTAGAAAGTATAATGTGCTGAAATATCATCCGCGGTTTTCATCAGCGGACTTCCTTTATCGGTGATAAAAACAAACCGTCTTCCCGCGCTCTTTCCTGAATTTTTGAAAGCCAGGTTGTAAAAATATTTAAAGAGCGAGGTTATCTCCAGAGTCGACCCCGATTTCGATGATACCAGAAAAAGGGTGTTTCTCAGGTTAAGGTTTTTGGTAAGCCGGGAAATTGATACGGGATCGGTGGTATCCATGATGCGCAGCCGCGGATACGTCGTTTTACCGCCGAATATTTTGCTGAAGACTTCCGCTCCCAGGGAAGAGCCGCCGATTCCCAGTAAAACAACGTCGTTAATGTTCTTTTCCCGGAATGGTTCAAAAATGGCGCGGATGTAGTTTATCTTTTCCAGTGTTTGGGCGGGTGCGATAAGCCAGTCGAGCCGGTTGACAATTTCATCCGGATTCGGTTTCCAGAGCGTGTGATCTTTAGCCCGGACACGCTCGATTAAATTATCTTTGCGCATTTTCTCCCATGCGCTGTTTACGGCGTCCTGGTATTCTCCCAGAAAATAATCGATGCGTGTTTCGGTCATTTAGTGAAACTCCAATTACGAAAGCGAAGCGCAGCGGAATTGGTAAATTGTAATGAGTCCCAAATTTTAGAAGCGTAGCGCATAACCTGAAGGTCATCTACGACTGAAATTTGTTGGACGAACTATCCAATAGCCAAAGGATATTGGAAACTATCCCGCTCAGGTGCGATGAAGTAATTCCTGTGCCGCCGCGACAATTTTTTCCACGGTGAAACCGAATTTTTCATACAACACAGGACCGGGCGCGGACGCGCCGAAGGTTTCCATGCCGATGATTTTTCCCGAAATTCCCACGTAATGTTCCCAGCCGAGTTTGATACCCGCTTCCACGGCGATACGGGCGGATACCGTGGACGGCAGAACGCTCTCACGATATTCCCGGGGCTGGCGATCGAATATTTCCCAACTGGGCATTGAAACAATTCTGACTTTAGCGCCGCTTTCCGCAAGTTTACGAGCGGCTGTCAGCGCCAGGGAAATTTCCGAACCGGTGGCAATTAAAATCAATTCCGGATTCGGGGTAGATTCCCAGAGAATGTATCCGCCTTTCTGTGTGCCGGAAGCCGCGCCGCAGATACTTCTATCCAGTACCGGCAGATTCTGGCGGCTGAAAACAAGCGTTGTCGGACCGACGGTGTTGGACAGGGCGAAACGCCAGGCTTCCCGTGTTTCATTGGCATCCGCCGGACGAATCACTGTCATGTTCGGTACCTGACGCAGATTCATGATCTGTTCCACGGGCTGATGCGTCGGGCCGTCTTCTCCCACACCGATGCTGTCGTGCGTAAATACAAAGATGGCGCGCAGTCCCATCAACGCGGCCAGACGCATGGGGGGGCGCATGTAATCGGCAAAGGTCAAAAAGGTTGCCGTGTAAGGAATGAAACCGCCATGCAGAGCCATGCCCACGGTAATCGAGCCCATGGCATGTTCCCGGACGCCGAAATGGATATTACGGCCTTCATAGCCCCACGCGCCGCCTACCATGCCGTGCATGCCTTCTTTGGAGAGTTGGGGGCTTTGAAAATCGCCCAGACCTTTGAGCCAGGTAAAGCAGGAAGGGTTCAGGTCAGCCGAGCCGCCCATGAGCTCGGGAACTTTAGCGGCGAGAGACTGCATGACCATTTCGCCTGCTTTGCGCGTGGCCAGATCTTTTGAACCGTTGGGGAATTCACTGAGCACTGCTTCCCAGTTATCCGGCAGATTGCCGCTGATGATGCGCACAAATTCCGCAGCCAAAGCCGGCTCTTTCTGCTTGTAAGCATTAAAAGATTCCTGCCATTGTTTTTCATATTTCTTTCCGCGGGAAAGCGCTTTGCGGAAAAATTTGTATACTTCTTCAGAGACGTAAAAAGGCGAATCCGCCGTCCAGCACAGCGCCTCTTTTGTTTTCTTCAGCTCATCCGCTCCCAGGGGCGAGCCGTGGGCGTCGCAGCTTCCCTGCTTGCAGGGTGCGCCGTATCCGATGGTGGATGAAACACAAATCAGCGAAGGTTTTTCGGTTTCGCGTCTGGCTTTTTTGATGGCCCGGTCAATGGCGGCAACGTCGTTGCCGTCGGCGACTTTCTGCACCTGCCAGCCGTAGGCTTTGAAACGCTGTTCGATGTTTTCTGTAGAGGAAAGCGCTGCTGAACCGGCCAGCGTGACCCTGTTATCATCGTAAAGAACAATCAGTTTTCCCAGACGCAGATGACCGGCCAGCGAGCAGGCCTCGGCAGCCACGCCTTCCATCATGTCGCCGTCTCCGGCCATGACATAAGTAAAATGATCGACTAATTTCTGATTTCCCCTGTTGTAGAGCGCCGCCAGATGCGCTTCGGCAATCGCCATACCCACGGCATTGGCCAAACCCTGTCCCAGGGGGCCGGTGGTGACTTCCACGCCGGAAGTGTGCCTGTATTCGGGATGTCCCGGTGTGCGGCTGCCCCACTGACGGAAATTTTTAATATCATCGAGCGTCAAATCATAGCCGGTCAGATGCAAAAGGGCGTATAAAAGCATGGACGCGTGACCGGAAGAGAGAACAAAACGGTCACGGTCAGGCCATTGCGGATTTTTCGGGTTATGTTTCAGGTGCCTTGTCCACAGCGTAAAGGCGGCTGCGGCAGCGCCCAGCGGCATGCCGGGATGGCCGGATTTAGCCTTTTCGATCGCGTCAGCCGCTAAAAAGCGAATGGTATCGATGCATTTCTTTTCTAACATATTTTTGTCAGACATATAGTCTCCTTAAAAATAGAAGTTTCTTCATTTAGAACAAACACTCGATTATTGCACTAAAAATTAATCGTTTGTGATGTTTATTGAAAAAGATTAATGATTATGCCGCATTTCCCCGTAACTCGCTTTAATCATCACCGTCTTTTATTTCTATAGCACATATTACGGCAATATGAAAATATTTGACAAAGAGAATTAAAAAGAATACATTGTATTCAAATAAGAGTTGAAGGTGAGCCTATGTCAAAAGTAGTTACTCTGCGATTAGATGATAACATTTATCATCTTTTCAGCCACTATGCAAAAGATGATAATCGAACGCTGTCCAATTTTATTGAGACTGCCGCGAAAAAATATATTGAGCAGAATATTGAGTATGCGGATGAATATGAAATGAATGAAATTAAAAGTAATGCCGGGTTGAATGACAGTCTCAAGCGAGGATATAAAGATGCTAAAAACAAAAAAGGCCGCTTTGTTGCCTGATTATCATAGCAAGTTGCTTTCATCATTGAAAGCTTACTTGACATTATGCCGAGTTAAATAACTTAATTATATGACAGCTACCCGGTACAAGATATTTGAGACGGATGAATTTATAAGCTGCATTGAAAGATTGCCGCGCAAAGATCATGAATTAATGAAAAAGAAACTGACGTCCTATGTATATCCGCAATTGAAACAGGAACCTCACTGGGGCGTCAACATAAAAAAGTTGCACGGCTACGATCCGGAAACATGGCGTTATCGAATCGGCAAATACCGGCTCTTCTATATTATCGAGAAACAGGTCGTCAGCATGATTTCCATGGATCATCGAAAAGACGCTTATAAATAGAGGTGTTTCTTGATTGAATTGTCCTAATCCGGGAACTAATGGGTATTCAATTAAGTGTTGTGTCCCCTGAACTCATAACTGATGAATTGAGGGCAGCGAGAAATGAGCCGTCCCTCTCCAATGATTTGTTAGCCCCTTTTAGCTGCAATAATTGAGGTTATCCACGCTGTAATTATAGAAACAATAATAGTAACAGCTAAGCCGATTATTCCGTTTCTATTTTCGCTATACCACAGATCGGCTCTTCCCCTCCATGAGGACAGCTTTTCCGCCCGAATCAATCCATTTGGAAGTAGTTGCACTTTAAACATCGTGTCAAAACCGGAAGGTTGCACAAATTTAATGCAATCGTTTGCCTGCAATATAGACAATTCTTTTGATACCCTGCTTATATCCGTAAGAGGCTTGTCCATATATGAATCATTCGATCCCTTGTCAGCAGGATATATAACTTCTTTCCATCCGTTCTTTTGCCTCCAGTCACCTAATCTATGATGCGCAACCCAAGCTAATTCACCTGCCTTAAAGGAAATACTGTCGTCTAGCCTCGGCCAATGATTATAAATTCCAAGTAGAATCTTATCACTTGTTTTCATTTGTATTCCTTTCCATATGGCCTAAACGCAGAAATCAGCCGGAGCGAAGCGATCGGCTGAATTGCCCTTGTTAGGTTTTATTTTTTTCAAGTTTTTTATAGCCAATTAAAAGAAGCACGATAAAAGCTATTAGCATAGATCCAAATTTTAATGGATCTGGCAATTCAAACCAATAGTGAAAATATCCATCAGATACACAAAAAATACCACCAAGCATAAGTCCTGTACCTGTTGCTTGAATTGAAAGAAATGCTCCAATAATTATAGCTAGTATGCCTAAAGGGACGGCAACAAAGAATAAATGTTTAGAGAAGCGTTTGTTTTCCACTTCCCATCGTTTTTCTAGTTGATTTTTTTCAGCTTCCAATTTCTTTTGTTCTTCAGTTGTGGCTCTTTCATGTTTCTCGTAATAATTCTCACCTTGATAATCCTTCCATTTTGGTTCAGGGCTGAAAGTACTCACGCCATAATGAATCATCATTGGGAAAATAATAGCAATGCCAAAACCTAGAGCAAATTTTTTAGCAAGCATTGGTGCCTCCTTTTTGATTTATATTAAACCTAACATTGTTTATATGGATCGGTGCTACAATTTCTAAATTACGAACTAATCCCGCAATGCTTCGCATTTGAGATATCCCTATGTACTTCGCACATGGGACAATTCAACTTACAAATATTACTGCACTATATTTGTAATATTTGAGTTTCATTGATTCGACCATCATATTTTATTACGCTGCGCTTCTGAAACATATGTCTCATTAACGCCGACAGCGCTGTCGGCATAATATCCCTTTACAATTTTGCACGGTGTTAAGCTAATAATGCAATATTAAAACATTTTCAACAATATTTTAGTATTTTAGGCGGGATGTTATCTGGATCGGAATAATATTCCAAACCATTTACGAGAGATTTTCCGTTTCCTCATCCAGCCACTTCAAATATTCTTTGCTGCCTTTGACGATCGGAACGGCAATAATTTCAGGTGTTTCGTAGGAATGCAGTTTTTTGATGGCCGCCTCAACTTTTTTAAATAAAGATTCGTGCGTCTTAATCAGGCACAGCCACTCGGCCGCTGTTTCGACTTTCCCTTTCCAGCGGTAAGTGCTTTCTATCGGGCCGGTAATCTGCACGCAGGCGGCCAGTTTCTGATCGACCAGAGATTTGGCGATTTTTTGCGCCTCTTCTCTGGTTTCGGTGGTTGTAGATATCTGGATGTAGGATTTCATTAAGTTATTCTTTGTTTCTGGATTTACCCTAAAGGGCACTTCGCCCGCCTTCGCGGGAATGACAACAAATATTTATTTTTTTGTGCATTCGTACATCATAATCGCCGCCGCCTGCGGCAAACTCAGGGAATCTATCCTGCCGCTGCCGGGGATACTCCATTTCTCATCGGCCATTTTCAGAATCGATTCCGGCAGGCCGTGGCTTTCACTGCCCAAAAGCAGGGCGGCCTTTTTCTGTACCGGGTGCGGAAGTTTTCCTTCCCGCACATCGGAACCGATCAGGAAAAAGCTTTTTTTGATTTCCGGCAGCGCGGCATTTAAATCAATGTCGGGAATCATCGTCAAATGAAAAATACTGCCCATGGAAGCCCGTACGGCTTTCGGATTGGTGTAATCCGTCGAGTTGGTACTTAAAACAATGCTTTTAAATCCGAACCATTGCGCGCTGCGCACAAGCGCTCCGAGATTGAGAGGATTATTGATTTCGTGCAAGATCAAAACATTGCCTGCGCTTTTTGCAAGCCATGAAGAAAAATCCGGCACAGGTTTCATGGCGACGACAGCCATGATGCCTTCCGGTTCCCTGTCCTGTCCGATTTTTTCCCATTGGGAGCGGGTGAGTTGATAAACCGGAATATCTCCGGTGTCGGGAAGCGCGAGTTTCTCCCAATATTTTGTTTTTTCGGGCATGATGAGCAGTGCTTTAATCTGCCAGTCGCTGGCCAGAAGTTCTTCGACCACCTTGACGCCTTCGGCTAAAAACAATCCTTCCTCCTGCCGCATTTTCCCGTCGGCAAGCCTGGCCCATTTTTTCAGCTGGGTTTGTGAGGCACTGGGAAACCCGGTTTGCATAAACATATTACTCCTTCGTTGTTATATGAGGAATATCTTCATACTTGTTATCCGGCCAGATGATGGATGCTATAACCGATATCACAAGAATGGAGGAGATGACAATCAGGGAAGCTCCGACCGGCACGTGAAAAAAATCTGCAATGAGCATTTTCACGCCGACAAAACTCAGGATTGCCGCAAGACCATAATGGAGCAGATGAAACAATTTCATTAAACCGGAAATCGCGAAAAATAACGAGCGCAAACCGAGAATGGCAAACACGTTGGAGGTGTAAACAATAAAAGGATCTTTGGAAATGGCCAGCACCGCGGGGATAGAATCGACCGCGAACAGGATGTCGGTGGTTTCCAGCGCCAGCAGCACGGCCAGCATGGGGGTGGCAAATCGTCTGCTGTTTTTCACGATAAAAAACTTCGCTTCCTGAAATTCTTTTGTCACGGGAATGAAAAAACGCAGTATTTTGATGGCGATATTCTTGTCGGGATGAACTTCCGTCTCTTTGTTTAACGCCATTTTAACGCCGGTAAAAATCAGGAAAACTCCGAAAACATACATGACCCAGCTGAACGCATTGAGCAGCGCGACGCCGGCAAAGATAAATACACCGCGGGTAATTAATGCCAGCAGTATTCCCCAGAACAGCGCCTTGTGTTCATAAGCATGGGGTACGCTGAAAAACCTGAATATCAGCATGAACACGAAAAGATTGTCTATGCTCAAAGAGTATTCAATCAGATACGCGGCAAAAAACTCCATCGCCTTGGAATGACCGTCACTGTGAAGAAAGTAAATACCCGTACAGAACAAAAGCGCCAGCGTGACCCAGAAGGCCGTCCAAAGCAGGGATTCCTTCATTTTGATGACATGAACCTTGCGATTGAAAACGCCGAGGTCGAGAGCGAGCATCGCGAAAATGAAAACACCGAAAAATATCCACCACAGGGTCATTGCTTTAATCCTTTTATTTTCAAATCATCATCCGACTTTCCGGTAAGGAAGGTCTTCAATATTTAAGATACCTTGTTAAATTATTTTGCCCGAACAAAAACCTGCCTGCGCCAGAAAATAATGATGATTCCGGCCGCCATCATCAGCGCGCAAAGAACCTGCCCGATGCTGATCGGTCCGACCATAAAATCAGGTTCCCGGAAGAATTCCATCAGGAAGCGGACAAAACCGTAGCCGAAAATATACAGGCCCAGAAGCCAGCCGTCGCCGTATTTCTTTTTTTTCATGAGCCATAAAACAACAAAAAGAAAAATCCCCTCGAGGAAGGCTTCGTAAAGCTGGGAAGGGTGGCGCAGACTGTGCGTCTGATCCAGAGGAAAATACATGCCCCAGGGCATTGTGGTTATCCGGCCGAAAAGTTCGCCGTTGGTAAAATTCCCGATGCGTCCGAAAGTGTAACCCAGCGGTATTGACGGCACGATCAAATCGGCAAATTTCCAGAAATTTATTTTTCTTTTGCGCAGGAAAAAGACAGACACCAAAACAACTCCGATGACGCCGCCGTGATAGGACATGCCGCTGATGCCGGTAAACCGGATGCCGTTGGAGAAACTAAAAGGTAAAAATATTTCCAGCGGATGATGAATAAAATAGCCGAAATTGTAAATGAGCACCTCGCCGAGCCGCGCGCCCAGTATCACGCCGAGCATCGCCCAAATAAGATAGTCCTGGATGATTTCGGCTGAGTATTCGTATTTTTCATTTTTGATCCGGTAGAGAGTCAGAAAATAGGCAATGGCAAAACCGACAATATACATCAGACTATAATAACGCAACTGAAACGAGCCGATGCTGAAAAGAGAGGGACTGATATGAAAAGGCAGCTGCTGCCAGGAGTTGATAAAAGATTCCATAAATTATTTCATTTCCTTTTTGTCATTCCGTGCAAGCGAAGCGCGACACGGAATCCAGTTTTTCCGTATGTTATGGATACCGGCCTGCGTAACCTAAAGGTCATCTGCGACCGGTATGACAGTTTTACCTGATTGCTGCATTTATTTAGATCACGTTATTACTATGCCGTAGCCGTTATGATGAATTCTCAATAGCTTTCGCCTTTCAGTTCATCAACGTACAGTTCGGCGCTATAGACGGCATTGGCTCCGTCTCCCGCGGCGGTGACCACCTGCCGGAATTGTTTGGCGCGGCAGTCGCCGGCGGCAAATATTCCGGCGGCGGATGTGCGCATGTTTTCATCTGTGATGATATAGCCGCCCGCGTCCATTTTCAAGATATCCCTGAAAATATCGGTATGCGGAACTCTGCCGACAAAGATAAAAACGCCTTCGGCTTCAATGTTTTCAATTTTTCCGGATTCAACATCCGCAACCTTGACGCCGGTAACGAATTGCTGCCCCGAGACTTCGGCAAGTTTTGCCTTCCAGACAAATTCAATTTTCTTTTCCTCAAAAGCCCTTTTTTGCAGAATTTTAGAGGCGCGCAACCGATTGCGCCGATGAATCACGGTGACCTTCCGGGCAAAATGAGTCAAGAACAAGGCTTCCTGAATGGCCGTATCGCCGCCGCCCACCACCACGACATCTTTATTCCGGTAAAACGGCCCGTCGCAGGTGGCGCAATACGATACTCCTCTTCCGGCAAATTCCTCTTCGCCGGGGACTCTCAGTTTGGTCCACTGTGCGCCGGTCGCGGCAATTACGCTGAGTGTTTTGTAGGTTTTATTTCCGACGGCCACATCCCAGACAACCTCAGCTGCGGCGTTTTTTCGGACGGATTCGACATCGCCGGTTATTATTTCCAGACCAAAATTAAGCGCCTGTTTTTTAAAGAGCTGCATCAGGTCGAAACCGTTGATGCCTTCCGGAATTCCCGGATAATTTTCGATGACATCGGTAATGGTTATCTGGCTGACCGTTGCCGCGCCTTCCACCAGAACTGTTTTCAGTCCGCTCCGGGCGGCATAAATGCCCGCGGTATAGCCGGCCGGTCCGCCGCCGATAATAATTGTATCATAATCGTATTCGGGTAATTTTGCCTTGCTCACGAAAAATCTCCCTAAAGTAATAGCCGTACTTTAATCAATATAAACGTGTTTTGTAAAGCCTAAAATAAAGTTTATTGTTCCGTTCAATTGTGGTAATGGTTCCCTGTCGAAAGGGAAATTATGGACAAACTTAAGGGATCACAAAAAAAATATCTGCGCGCGCAGGCGCATCATTTAAAACCGCTGGTGATTATCGGCGCCAAAGGCGTGACTCAAACGCTCATCGCTTCGGTCGATCTTGCCCTGAAGGATCACGAGCTCATCAAGGTAAAGTTCGGCGAATTCAAGGAATCTAAAAAAGAGATATCCGAGGAAATCGCGCAGACGACAAAAAGCGAACTTGTCGGTCTTATCGGCAACATCGCCATTTTCTACCGGCAAAACCCCGCCCCGGAAAAAAGAAAAATTATAATACCGTAGAGACGATCTTAATTAGATCGCCTTTCTTTTTTACTTGGATCCCGGCCAGTCGATTTTATGAACAGCCAGATAGCGTTCCACGGCCTGTTCAATTGTCGGGAAGAAATTATCCACACCGAGTCTTGTGAATAGGCCGTATCGTTTGAGCATATCTTTGACCGGTCCTTTCATTTCGGCAAAGAATAAATCCATTCCCGCCTGATGCAAAGCGTTGTCCAGCTCGGCCAGCACATCCGCCGCAGTCGTATCGACGTCTGTCATCGGTTCAGCCGTTACGACGACCCATCGGGTCGGTGTCGGAGCATGGGCCACAGCGCGCAGAAGCTGTTCGCGAAAGGTTTCCGCGTTGGCGAAAAACAGCGGTGCGTCCCAGCGGAAGAGCACCAGTCCCGGAATCAGTCTGGCTTCGGGATGACGGGAAATGTCATGATAGCTGTTTAGTCCTTCCACATGACCGAGTACTGCATCATAGGGGTGCCACGCCCGCCAGATAAAAGCCAGCAGCGCCAGAGCGATGGCAATAAAGATACCCTTGATAACATCAAGAGATACCACACCCAGAAAACACGCGATGGAGAAAATGAACTCTTCCCGCCGCAGTTTGTAGAGACGCACGACAGGTCGAACTTCCACAAGACTGATGCAGGCGCAGATAACGACAGCGCCCAGCGCGGCCTGGGGCAGATTCTGAAGCAGATTCGGCGCGAAAATCAAAAGAAGAGCGATACAGACGGCGCCGACCAAACCGGTGATTTGAGTTTTGGCTCCCGCCGATTCCGCCACCGGTGTGCGGGACGCGCTGCTGGTGACGGGAAAACCCTGGAAAAAGCCGGCGGCCATATTGGCGGCGCCCAGAGCGATGATTTCCTGATTGCTGTCCACTTCCTGACCGGCGCGCAGGGCAAAGGTTCGCGACAAAGTACTCATGTCGGCAAAGGATACCAGGGCGATGGCGACTGCTGCGGCAAACAAAGTGTTGAACTCGGCAAAAGAAAGAGCGGGAATTTGAAATTGAGGCAGTCCCTGCGGCAATGGTCCGACCACGGCGATTCCGGAAGTTACGGACAAGTCCAGTACAGAAGCGATGATCGTCGCTCCGGCTACGGCAATCAAAACACCGGGAATTTTGGGCGCCCATCGTCTGAAGCCGAGAATTACTGCCAGACAGGAAAGGCCGATGACACAGGCCGTCCAGTTTATTTGTCCATTCCAGATGCCCTGTATCAGACCGTTTGTTTCCTGCAAAAAGTTGCTGCCGCTTACGGAAAAACCGAAAACCTTCGGCAGTTGGCCGATTAAAACCGTGAGCGCGATGCCGTTGAGGTAGCCGATGCGGATCGGCTTGGCTAGAAGATCGGTGATAAACCCGAATTTAACAAGACCGGCCAGAATGCACAATGCGCCCGTGAGGATGGCCAGCATTCCGGCCAGCGCTATGGCTTTGTCGGTATTGCCGGCGGCCAGGGGTAGAATTGTCGCGGCGATGAGTCCGGCCAATGCCGAATCCGGTCCCAGAACCAGAATTTTGCTGGGTCCGAACACGGCGTAAGCGATCAGCGGAATGATCGTGGCGTACAGACCGTAAATGGCGGGCAACCCCGAGGCTGCCGCGTAAGCCATACCCACCGGGACGAGAATCGCTGTCAGCACCAGCCCGGCAGTAATATCATGGATCAGCCATTCACGTTTGTAATCTCTCAGTGTCTGGATGATGGGAATCCAGCGGGGCAGGCCGCGGGGGCGGGCACGGAGAGCAAAAGGTTTAGCCGAAGGATTTTTTGTTTCTTCCAAAAATGCGCCTCGTGAAATTGATAATTACTGCCGCCAAGCCTGACGCTTGATTATTTATCCGATGTGCTTTAAAAAATAAAGCGCTTTTCTTAAGATGTTGAAAAGCCGCGGCAACCTTGTTTTTAAAGGAGGATGTTTTATGCTGTTCAAAGCCTTGATCACGATTCTGATTTGCGATGCTGTTTTCGCGATTATTGCTATTCCGTTGATGCTGCGCAAAGTGCCGCGGAATGTCGTCTACGGTTTTCGCATTAAAGCGACGCTGGAAAATGACTTTGTCTGGTTTGAAGCCAATGCCTATTTCGGAAGGCTCTTATTAATCGGCAGTTTCGTTTCCGCGCTGCTGATCATATTTCTTTATTTTTTCGATATTGTTTCCGTGCAGAATTTTCTGAATGCGAGTATTGCGGTTCTGGTCGTTCCTTCGCTGGCGGCGGTAATTTTAACGCTGCGCTTTATAAAATCAATCAGTTGATCGAATTTATGGTTAAGGTTCGAACTTGTATCCGACGCTGTAAACGGAATGGATTAATGTCGTTTGAGGGTCAACAGTTTCTATTTTTCTGCGCAATTTTTTTATGTGACTGTCTATGGTGCGATCGTTCACAAAGCGTTCTTCACGGTAAATTTTTTCCATGATTTGTTGACGGCTGAAAATTCGGGAGGGATTCTCAACAAGGAGTTTCAACAGATTAAATTCCACGGCGGTCAATTCCAGGTCACAGCCATGAAGCGTTGCCCTGTAAGTATTTGCATCGAGAACTAAACCCTCAATCTGAACGGCTTGCCCGTCACGGGTTCGCCGCAGAACGGCTTTGACCCGGGCAACGACTTCGCGCGGACTGAACGGTTTGCAGATATAGTCGTCCGCGCCGAGTTCCAGCCCCAGTAAGCGATCGATTTCTTCCACGCGGGCGGTAACCATGATAATCGGTACCCGCGAAAAAATCCGGATATTCCTGCAAATTTCCATGCCGTCGCGTCCCGGCAGCATGATATCCAGGATGATCAGGTCAGGTTTGTTTCCCCGCACCCAGGCTTCCACATGCAGCCCGTCGGACAGCGTGAAAACATCAAAACCCGATGCTTTCAGATAGTCCGTAAGCAGCGCCGCCAGTTTTGGTTCGTCTTCGACGATAAGAATGGTTTCTTTCATTGATGCTCTCCCGACAATGGTATGCCGATTCGAATCAGCAGTCCTCCCAGCGGGGATGGATGCGCGGATATTACTCCTTCATGAGCTTCAACAATTTTCCTGCTGATCGACAAACCAAGGCCGGCTCCTCCCGACTCTCGGCTGCGCGATTCTTCCACGCGATAAAAGCGATCGAACAGCCTTTCCAGCCCTTCAGGGGAAACTCCGGGCGGGGAATCCTGAAATTTAATCATGATAAAACCGCCGGTGATTTTTGCTTCGATTTCCAGCACGCCTCGGGCATCGGTGTATCTCAGGGAATTTTCCAGCAAGTTCGCAAAAAGCTGCCGGAGTCTTTCTTTGTCGGCAAAACAGACAGCCTTTGTACGGTTATCAATTTTTTCTTTGAGAGCGATGCCTTTGCGGTCAAACTCCGCGCGGTAAGATTCTATGGAATTCCGGAGCGCTTCCACAGGATCGAGATTTTCCTTATGATAGTTTAACGCGCCGAGGTCGGACAGGGAAAGCTGATAGAGGTCTTCCACCAGACGTTTCAGACGCAATGTTTCCGCATGAAGAGAGCGGATTGTCCCCGGCGTGACGTTGCGGATGCCGTCCAGAAGCGCTTCGATTTCTCCCTGCAGGACCGCGACCGGCGTGCGCAGTTCGTGAGAAATATCGGCAACCCATTGACGCCGCTCTTTCTCGTGTTTTTCCAGAGTCAGCGCCATGGTGTTAAAGTCACGTGCCAATTGACCCAACTCATCCGTAGAGGATACGGGAACGCGTGTAGTGAATTTACCGGAGGCAATGTCGTGAGTGGCCGCCGCCATTGCCCGAATCGGTTTGACTATCCTCCGGGCAAGCGGAAATGAAAGAAGAATAACAATTAAAACCACGCCTAGTGCGCCCAAAACAAGCGCAAGCTTCTGCCGGCTGAGGAAATTGGCCTGCATGGGACGGGGAAAGTGCTTTGGCGATAAAATGCCAACATAACCAACAATGCTGCCGCGGATAACAATCGGCTGTAAATTTATCTCCTCGTTTGGCGGATAAGAACCATAAACCGGTTTTTTATCAACATTTAAAATGACGAAGGGATTGGGGGGGACAGGGGGACGACTTTCGTTAAACCGCAGCCCCACCGAGGGATTATGATCCGGTCCTTTTTTATCCGGAGGAGGCAGGGGCGGGCGATTCATCTGAGGTTCAGGAAATGGCATTGCATCATCCGGAGTCCAGCGCGGAGGTGCATACTTCAGAAAATTCCAGTTTCCCTGTTGTTCATACTTTTTTCCCAAATCTCCTGCAACCTGCGCTAACTTTTTCTGCTCAATGGTTCCCAGATACTGATAAAATCCCCGATTAATATTCCACCACATAATCAGTAAAAAGAAAAGAATTGCCAGACCGGTAGCGCACAGAATTAAGAAAAACAGGCGGTAAGTGATTCCCATTTTCATTGTTTCATTACACCTCAGTGCCAGTTTATTTGCATAGCGTTGGGGCGTCAAGATTAAAAAAATCATTTCCGGAAATCGAATTAGAGAAAATCCCTCCGCCGGAATTAAATGTTCATTTGTAATTAACCGTTTACCCTGTTGATGACCATCTGGAACATAAATATAATTGTTTAAAATTTCCTCATTTCTTCCATATTTGCCTGCTATAATTCATTCAACTTACTGATTTCAGCTGGAGGTGAAGCAATGAAAATAAGTCGGGTATATCGCAAATCTGCTGAATTCCCGGCGGATGCATGTTCCGGATCTTTCGGGGCAGGTATCGCAGGAAAGTGGCATATTACATGCTTAGTTATCTTTGCCCTGTTGGCGCTGTTCATGATAACGGGTTGCGGCGGAGGGAGTACGGATTCTAATGATTCCTCCACCGGCACAACGACCAGCACGACCGGGCTGGTTGCTTCTTCCGCCTCGGTCACCTACGGCACAAACGTCACCTTAACAGCAACGGTTACGCCGGATACTGCGACCGGGACCGTTACTTTTTATGACAGTTCGACATCTCTCGGATCGGAAACCATCAGCTCCGGAACAGCCGCTTTAACCATCAGTTCTCTCAGTGCGGGTACACACACGATTACAGCCAGCTATGGAGGTTCAAGTTCGTATGCGTCCAGCACTTCAAGCTCCGTGACGGTGACCGTTCTATCTTCGTCTACGGGCAACTGGAGTTATAACGCGGCATGCGGCTATGGGACCGCGGCGTACTTATTAAGCTCGGGAATTCTGAGTGAATCCGGGTTAAGTTACAGCACCTCAACTTTAGACCAGAGCGCCGTTTGCGTTACGGGTACGGGTACCGCGCTTACGTTAATCAACCCGACCATCAGTACGAGCGGCAACACATCCTCGAACGACAACAGCAGCTTTTACGGCCTGAATGCGGCGGTTCTGAATTACAGCGGCGGCGATTTGTCCATTACGGGCGGGACGATTACCACGTCCGGTACGGGCGCCAACGGCGCCTTTGCGTACGGCAGCGGGTCCAATATCATGCTGACGAATGTTACAATCAACGCGACCGCCAACGGCGGCCACGGCATCATGGCGACGGGCGCCGGAAATGTTACCCTGACCAATGTGAATATTACTACAGCCGGGACCAACTCCGCGCCGATAGCGACAGACCGCGGAAGCGGCACCATCACCATGACCGGCGGCAGCATGAATTCCTCCGGTCAGGATTCACCCTGCATCTATTCGACGGGAATCATCACCGTATCCAACGCGACATGCACGGCCACCGGTTCGGAGACCGCCGTGGTTGAAGGAGAGAATTCCATTACGCTGACCAACACCACCCTGTCGTCAAGCAAAGCGGACAAATGGGGCGTTCTGATCTATCAAAGCATGTCCGGCGACGCCGAAGGCACGGAAGGGACATTCACCATGACGGGTGGGTCCCTTTCCTACACATCAACCAGCGGTCCGCTGTTTTACGTGACCAATTCGACAGGAATTATTACGTTGAAAGGCGTCAGCGTCACGGTGTCATCGGGAACGCTGATCAAGGCCGCGGCCGGGAGCTGGGGGACCAGCGGTTCCAACGGCGGAACGGTGAATTTCACGGCAGACGGTCAAACCCTGACCGGCAATCTGATTGCTGACAGCATCAGCGGCATCACAGCCAGCCTTCAAAACAGCTCTGCCCTGACCGGAGCCATCGATACCGCTAATACCGCTAAGGCGGTCAACCTGACTATCGATCCGACGAGCACCTGGACTGTCACGGCGAACTCATACCTGACATGCTTAAGCGATGCCGGCGGAATTTCCGGGACAACGGTTTTGAATATTACCGGCAACGGCTACACGGTATATTATAATTCAAGTTCCTGTACCGCGCTCGGCGGTATCACCTATACCTTGTCCGGCGGCGGATATTTGCGGCCGGAAAGTTGACGAATTCGTATTGCCCTTTAACCGGGCACCACACGGTGTGTAACGAGTGTCAAATTACCGGCGGCAATGATGCCAAAGGCGACAACCTGAACAATGACGGTTCAACATTGCCGGAAAAGGAAACCTTAAACTTTTGGATGACGATCAACCTACTTTCCAACTGCACGAAACGTGAAATTAATTATTTAAATTTCCTCATTTCTTCCATATTTACGCCATATTTGTCTGCTAGCATTTATCCCGCAAAACGGCAGAATTATACTACCGTTGAAGTTTAAAGAAGCAGAGGTGATAACATGAACAGAAATATTATCAGCATGATAATGATTTTTCTTTTACTGCCGGGCAGCATTTGGGCGGCGCAGACTCAGGAATCAAACAATCCGCCAAAGCCGCAGGGACGAATGAAACCGCCTCCGGAAGCAATTGCGGCCTGTAAAGGAAAAAGCGAAGGAACCGCCGTGCAATTTACCACTCCGCGCGGAGACACGCTCAAGGGGGTTTGCAGGCAATTTGATGGCGTACTGGCGGCAATGCCGGAGCGGGGAACCTCGCCGCCGACAGGCGGTAACCCTGATGAAAACAATAATGTCCAGCCGGAAAATTGATGGATCTTTAAAAGGAATTTATTAGAGAGAGAATAATCATGAAAAGAATATTAAGTTGTTTTGTTTTAAGTTTTTTACTTTTGTTCATGGCATTACAATTGTCTTATGCGGAGCCCGCGCCTCCCCCGGATCAAGGGGGAGAAGCATTTCAGGAAGAGAGCCCTTTTCCGATGATGCCGCCACCTGCGCCATGTCCCATGGGGCAAATAGCAGACATGACAGGCTTCAAGCATCCTTTCCTTATGCAGATGAACGGCCTTAACCTTGATGAAAAGCAAAGAGAAGCCTTGAAGAAGATTGAAAATAATATCTCGAAAGAAATGATCAGAAAAAGAGCCGATGAACAAATTGCCGAAATCGAACTGCAGGAACTTCTGGATAAAGATACCGTTGATTTGAAAGCGGTCGAAGCAAAATTAAAACAAATTGAGACTGTTAAAACAGAAGCGCAATTGATTGTTATTAAATTCGAGGAAAACATGAAGGCAAAGTTGACCGCCGGGCAGCGTGAGATGCTGAAAAAAATACGGCCGATGGAACATCATATAAAACCGCCCTGGATGGGGAAAGGCATGCATAAAGACGAAAAGATACCACCGTCTTCCCCGGAAGAGAAAGGAGAGTAATTAAGTGCATCGTAAAAAAAGGAAGAGAATTTTTATCCGGTTTTTGTTTTGTCTGTTGAGTGTGATGATGCTGATAACAGCCGGTTGTACCACGGAAGAAGATGATACCACCTACACAATTTCCGGGGCGGTAAGTATAGATGGAACCGGAGATGTTCTTGCCAATGCGACAATCAGTCTGACCGGCGCAGCAAACTCTTCGGCAACGACTGACTCGGACGGGAACTTCAGCTTTAGCAGCGCGGCCAACGGCACCTATACGCTGATCCCCTCTTTTTCCGGTTATACATTTGATCCGGTCAGTACCGTAGTTGTCGTCAGCGGAGCAAATATCACCGATATTAACTTTGTAGCGACATCCACGGGTGGTTGGGATACCTACAGTATTTCGGGGACGGTGACCGGTGAAGTTCAAACGGATGTTAAGCTCACTTTAAGCGGTGGTGCATCCGGAACTGTCATGACAAATTCTGACGGGACCTACACTTTTGATAATTTGATAGATGGTTACATCTATACCGTAACGCCTTCCCGGTCGGGTTATACTTTTGATCCTGAGTATAGGGAGGTTACCATAAGCGGAGCAAACGCTGCCAATATTGATTTTACATCATCGTTGTAGTTGTCAAGCGGGCTTTTCATATGAAAAATTGATTTGAAAATAATATCAGCAATATCTGTGGAAATCCTGAAAGGGGTTGCTAAAAAATGATAAGAATCATTATTGGCATTATCATTATTGCGATTATAGTATGGGCGTTAATTGATCTTAAAAAACAGTGGGAAAATAAGGGCAATTCCTAAAAAATGCCGTTGAAACCCCGTGGATGAGATGCTCTGTGAAGGGCATATCAGGATCATCGCGGGGCTGTCTAAAAGCTGAGAAAAATATTCATGATACGGCAGGATATGGTTTTTATCTTCGTGTCAGCTGGCGATATTTGATGCGGTGGGGCTGATTAGCGGCGGATCCCAATCTTTTCTTGCGGTCTTCTTCATACTCGGAATAGTTGCCGTCGAAAAAAAGAACTTTGCTTTCGCCTTCAAATGCCAGAATGTGCGTGCAGATTCTGTCCAGGAACCAGCGGTCGTGGCTGATAACAACGACACATCCCGCAAAATTCTCCAGTGCGTCTTCCAGCGCGCGCAGCGTGTTAACATCCAGGTCGTTGGTCGGTTCGTCCAGCAAGAGGACATTGCCGCCCTCCTTGAGCATACGCGCCAGATGAACGCGGTTGCGCTCTCCCCCGGAGAGAGTCCCCACTTTTTTTTGCTGATCGGTGCCGGAAAAATTGAAACGTGAAACATACGCGCGGGAATTGATCTGCCGGCTGCCGATCGGAATAATATCCTGTCCGTCGGAAATCATCTCCCAGATATTTTTGTCGGGATCAAGCGAGTCGCGGCTCTGGTCGACATAGGCCAGCTTGACTGTTTCGCCGATGCGGATATCGCCGGAATCCGGTTTTTCCTGTCCGGTAATCATACGGAAGAGAGTAGTCTTGCCCGCGCCGTTGGGGCCGATCACGCCAATAATACCGCCGGGCGGCAGTGAGAAGGTCATGCCGTCAACGAGAAGCTTATCACTATACGCTTTGTTTACATCTTTGGTTTCGATGACCAGATCACCCAGGCGCGGTCCCGGCGTAATGAAAATTTCACGCGTGCCGGATTCTTTTTCCATCGTTCTTCCCAGCAGTTCTTCGTAGGCGTTGATACGCGCCTTGGATTTGGCGTGCCGGCCTTTGGGTGACATGCGAATCCATTCCAGTTCGCGCTCCAGAGTTTTGATTCGGTCGGTTTCCGCCTTCTCTTCATTTTTCAGCCGGTTTTGTTTCTGCTCCAGCCACGAAGAATAATTCCCCTGCCAGGGAATGCCCTGGCCGCGATCCAATTCCAGAATCCAGCCGGCGACGTTATCCAGAAAATAGCGGTCATGTGTGACGGCAATAATGGTGCCTTCATATTTCTGCAAATGATGTTCCAGCCAGGCGACGGACTCGGCGTCCAGATGGTTGGTCGGCTCATCCAAAAGAAGGATATCCGGCTTCTGCAGCAGCAGGCGGCACAATGCCACGCGGCGTTTCTCTCCGCCGGAAAGCACCTTCACCGGTGTATCGCCGGGCGGACAGCGCAATGCGTCCATGGCCATTTCCAGGCGGGAGTCGATATCCCAGGCGTCCAGAGCGTCCAGCTTTTCCTGCACGGTGCCCTGTCTTTCACAGAGTTTAGCCATTTCGTCGTCCGACATCGGCTCGGCAAATTTTTCGTTGATTTCATTGTATTCGTGGATCAAATCCATGGTGTTTTGAACGCCCTGTTCGACGATTTGCCGCACGGTCTTGTCGTTGTCCAGATGCGGTTCCTGCTCCAGATAACCCACCGTGTAGCCGGGGGAGAGAATTGTTTTGCCTAAAAACTCCGTATCCACGCCGGCGAGAATTTTCAGAAGAGAGCTTTTTCCCGAACCGTTCAAACCGATAACGCCGATTTTCGCTCCGTAAAAATAAGACAGATAGATGTCTTTGAGCACCGGTTTTTTCTCGTAGATTTTACTCACTCCGATCATGGAGTAAATGACTTTGTTTCCTTCATTGGCCATAAAAGGTCGCTCTCCACAAAAAAATTAAATGTAAGGGAATATGCCCTTAATGATTAAATTAAAATTGTTCTGAATGTCGCCTTTCCCCTGCAGGATGCCCATGTGTCCGGGAAAAACCCACTCCAGATCGAGTTTGGAAAAATTAAGAATGCTTTTCTTTAAAAGGGCTCCGTCTCCGCCGGGGAAATCGGTGCGTCCGACGCTTTGATCAAAAATGACATCGCCGCAAAACAGCGCTTTTTGTTCGGGCCAGTAAAGGCCGATGGAACCGGGGGAATGACCGGGAGCGAGGATTATTTTAAAAATATGATCGCCAAGCGCCACGTCGCCTTCTTCCAACGGAAAGTTTACATTCATCCGCGGAGCGGTAATGCCGAAGAGGCTGTAGAGATCGCCGCCGTCTCCCTTTAAAAATTCGATTTCTTTTGTGTGCAGGCCGACCTTGACTTTTTCCTGATCAAAAACTTCGGAACCCTGAAAGTGATCGGGGTGCGAGTGGGTGTTGATGACGTAGCGAATGTCTTCTTTTTTGATGCCGTCGGCAGACATCCGCTCCAGGAGGTCAGGCACATAGCCTGTCAGTCCCGGATCGATCAGTGCATTGACGTCGCCACCGATGTAAAAGCTGTTGCAGTTATTTTCAAAGGCATTGGTCCATTCGTAAATATAAATGTCATTTTTTAATCTCATAATTAATTTCCTCTGTTGTATTTAGCCGGCACAAAAATCCAGAGCAGGATGTACAATAACACGCCGGTGCCGAAACACAGGACAAGTGTCACAAAAAACAGGCGCCACGCCCAGGAAGGAATGGGAGAACTTTCCCCTAGTCCGCCGCAAACGCCGCCAATCCATTTATCGGAATCCGATTTTGTTAAATTTCTCAGCCAGTTGTCCTGTGTCATGGCTACTCCTTAAAAAAGCCTGTTATTTTTTTGCCGGGAAAAGGGCATCAACCGCTAAATCCGCCGTCCGGTGACCGATGCTGACGATATTTCCCTGCCGATCAATGAGAATTAATGTCGGCACTCCCATGATATTGTAGTCGTTGGCTACGCTGCCGTCCGAATCCACCAGCACCAGATATGGAAATGAATTTTCCCGGGCAAAGCGAGCCACTCTTTTGCTGGATTCGTTTATATCGATATAAAGAAATTTTAATCCGCTTCCGGCGTATTTCTCATAGAGGGCTTTATAGTAAGGCATTTCACCGCGGCAAGCCGGACACCAGGTGGTGCCGAAAAATATGATTACCGGATATCCCTTTTGACTGCTTAACTTAAATAGTTTACCCTGAATATCATATAATGAAAAATCGGGCGCTGAAATTTTTGCGTGTTTGGAAGCCTTGCTTGATCCGTATTGTCCGAATGACAGGGCGACAGAAGCCGAAATAAGCAAGAAAACAATAACCAATAAAACTTTTTTACTCATCATAACCTCATTTTTTATATCGATAATTTGCCCGCAATATACATGAAATATTCTGCCGCGCCAATTAATATCAGACCGGAGATAAATTTTATTTTTATCATCCACGCTCCGGATTTCGGCAAAGCGGCAATGACACCGGCAAAAGTGCCGGCAATAATCAGCAATGTTCCCATGCCGAAGGCGAAAACAAAAAGCAGGCTGATGCCCAGTAAAAGATTCGTTTTTACTGCGACATAGCCGAGTAAAACCCCCAGAACGGGAGCGGTGCAGGGACCGATGACCACACCGCATACCATTCCTATCAAAAAACTGTCCGCCAGTCCTTTATTATTGTTTCGGCCGGTGACTTTTAAAAGCTTTTGCGGAGCGGGCAGGGAGATACTGAAAACATCAAGCATGGACAAACCCATGACAAGACACAAATTAGCCATAATAAAATATGTCCAGAAATTAGTTTGCATTTGTCCGAAAATTCTGCCCGTCAGGGCTGCCGCCGCACCCAGAGCCGCATAGGTTGTCGCCAGTCCGGTAACATAAAACAGAGAGAGAATAAATCCGCGCAGCCTTGAGGATGATCCCTGCGCGCCGATAAATCCGACCGTTACCGGGATCAGGGGATAGGTGCAGGGCGTAAAGCTGATGACCAGTCCACCCAGATATGCAGTCAGGAAAGCTAAAAACACGGAACTTTGCAAGTATAAGGATAAATTGCTGATCAGATTTTCTATCATTAAAAAAATGCCTTTATTATTGGTCTTCGGGAAGGATAGAAAAAATGATTCAAAGCGTCAAGTAAAAAGCTTTGGTCGTTTGAAACATTAAGAAAAGCAGATATTATTTTTGTTCGTAATCTTATCGCGTGTATTTATGGAATTAGTCGGGTAAAACTTTAAAAAGAACCTGTTCTCTCCCTTTTATTGTAAAGGCGGCTACCCGCTGTAAGCCCGGGGGGTTTAGATAAGGTTCTTTCATTTTATCTAAAAGAGCGGTTGAAAACTGAACGGATGGCTGATAACTATTTTTATTTTCGTAATCCTTGTATACATCAATCAACAGAAATGGCACGTCGATTTCTCTTAATCTGTTTATTACGGCGTCATAGTCGCCAATATCCCAGAAGTAGATGATCCGGAGGTTGCTGCCGGTTGTTAATGCGGCAAGATTAAGCGCGTCCTGTTCGTAAATGCGCTCCGGTGCATTAAAAAGGGCAGTTGTGTAAACGGCCACAGAACTGTTTTTCGGTACGCCAAGGTCAAGTAAACGTGAAATTACAGCTTCGTTCTGATCCGATTTTTGGGGCATTAACAGAGAAAATGTATGTTTCAGCGCAGGGTTTTTAAGCGGCAACAGATCTGCGTATGAACTAAGAAAAAATACGGCAAGCTGCATCGCTACCATAAACGCAATGGCAATTTCACGCGCCTTTTTCAAAGGACCGTTTTGCAAAGACAATATTGCCAGTAGCAGCAATAGAAACCCCATGCCTATAAAAACCCGTCGAACGTCGCTCGTGCCTGTAAATATGAACAGGAGAAACATGGGAAGCAACAAACCGATAGTGATCATGGTGAGGGTATTCAGGCGCTTAATGCTGACGGAATCTCTTCTTTGGTCAGGCTTCAGCAGAGCCAGGCATATTCCAGCCACGAGAACTCCATTGGGGATCAGATACGTTGAAAAAATATGTTTTAAAACGGAAAAAATTCCGTCCCGGCCGATGGAAACATCCGTGATCCTGGCAATTGCTCCAAAGGATGTACTGTAAATCCAGGAATAAAGCCGGGGCATGCTGTCGGCCCACCAGAATAAATTAATCTCCATAAATGAAACAGCAAAAAAGTTAAAACCGGTCACCCCGGGTTCTTTTTCTTTGCTGGCCTTAATAAGCAATAGTTGCGATATGATGATGACGGCTCCTAAGGCCAGCACCAACCGGAAATCAATTTCTTCTTTAAATGCCGAAGCAGCAAGCAGGGAAGTGCTTAAAATCACAAACCCCGTAACCAATGCGGCATTATAAAAAGAAAAAACCTTTTTAGACAATGCGATCGCAATCATGCCGATTAACGGAACAATGACTATCGCAGTCGTTTCCGCCGGACGCACAAGCGCGGCCAAGCCTAAAAAGATGCCGGCGACAGTTGCCTGAAGCGGTTTACGGAAATCTTCACTCTCCAGAAGATGGAAAACAAACCCGGCAAAAAAGGCCAGCCAGGCTATTTCGGAAAAAAAGACCCTGCCGGATAACATAATTGCCGGAGAGGAGCCGACAAATGCGGCGGCTAATGATGCCCGAAATGAATCAAGATAACGCCT
>JAJFTS010000051.1 GCA_021372815.1 Deltaproteobacteria bacterium
TTATGAAGAGGTGAGATTATGAAATCAAAATTCAGAATACCAGTGCTTTTAGTTTTTTCATTTTTTACAATATTATTATTTTCTGCATCTTTACAAGCCGCATTTTTCCCACAAAAAGGCATATTAATATATCCAATTGAAAAAGAAAAAAAGTGGCTTGCTGAACCTGGCAAAATCGCATTTGTAAAAAATTATAACTCAATAAAAAAATTAGTTGATCTTGAAATTGATGGTGTTCTCTATCCTGGTGTAAAGTCATATTATATTATTCCCTTTGATCCTGATTTTTCTGTTTCAAAAATATATATTTCAATTTTAAATATAGATGACCTTCTCTTTAGTAATGACAAAAACGAGGAAGTTCGTTATCGTTATTTTTTATCTAGAAACATTTGCATTGCATTTCCAAATCACCCCTTGTTTGAAGATATTCACTACTACGTTTGTAAGCTTTCGGCAAAATATGAAAGTGAGTTTGAATCTAATGAGGGTAAACGTCCTTTAGTAAAAACTATGTCTCACATTGAAGATCACCTGAAAAAATTTCCTAAAGGGCGTTATAAAGATGAACTTGAATGGAGATTAATATTATTAAAAAATCATGTTTATGAGTATGAAGGTGAAACTGAAGAACCGATTAAGCATGCCCAGATATTTTCAGAATTTCTTAAAAAAAATCCCAACTCAAAAGTAAAGAGCGAAATCCAACTTCATATTGCAAAGCTTTATCGAATTATTTATGAATACAGTAATACTGATAAGCAGAATTTAAAAATCCAAGCTGAATATAAAGAGAAAGCGATAAAAATGTATAAGAAAATTCTTGTTTCAGGAAATTTAGTTTCAAGAGAAATAGCACGAGTTGCTTTGTATAATATTGCGCATAACCGATACGCTTATCAATTTATAAAAGGGCGGGAATCTGATTGGTAAAATTTAGCACAACCAGTCAATACAGCCGATCTCTACGCTCCGGCTGATTTTTTCGTTAGGCAGCAAGAGCAGGCAATACCGTCAGCAGCCATTAGCTAGCGTTGATCAACATCGGCTCAAATCATTGGGATTATAGGCGGATGGTTGTTACACATATGTTTAGCAATTTAGAGCACAGTCCAGGTGACTTATCTTTAGTAAGTAAATTTTAGGAGGTTAGCCACATGCTAGTGACTTTTAAGCTCTTCCGTTATTACTACTCCGCGTCGCTCATCATCATTTTCCTGGCATTCAGCAACCATGTAAGTGCCAATGACATCTTTGTTGGAAAATTTACGTCGTTGGCCACGCCGTTTCCACCTTTTGAGGAGGCCAATATTATCGAAATTTTCATCGTACCTAAAGGCGATAAGTACATCGTCACTGAGTTTACCAAAGGAGAGTTCAAACATGATTTCTTGGCTAAGCGATGTGACTCGAAGCAAGATCACAACCCAATGTCTTTATTTGCTCCTGGAGAGGTATATATATTATGTCATGCGGAATCAGGATTCGAAAAGTTCGTTTATTCACAAAACGGTATCGATGGACACAATCCGAGTATACAAAATCTAAAGAACAAGACTGACGAAAGCCTATTTGAGAAATCGTATTTTCAGTCACAGTACTATGTTTTTCCCTTTGCATTCCGAAAAGTTGATTCCTTCAAATACGCCCCAAATGATTCGATCAAGCTACTGAGTCATGAGACACCTGAATTCAAGACATTATGCAAAGATGTCGGCGTCAAGCTATTTGAAAAGCCATTGACTCCCGTGCGGTCGATTGCCTACGATTTTAATCCAAAACGTATTTCAGGGTGGTTAGGTGCTGAAAGAGTAGAGTTGGATGAAGACGGGCGTACTCTGGGCTTTGGCGGATTCAGCAAACGTAACTCTGCGGAAGCAAGAAAGGTAGTTGGGTTCGAATTTACGGAACGCCGAAGGGGCGACGGTGCGGGGGCGGCGACAATAAACCCATCTGCGCCCTATTACCATTTCCCTGCTCGCGGCACCAATCAACCGTACTTCGGGGTCAACAAACTCAGTGCCGACGTTCTGGCGTTCCTCGATGTAGATAAACCGGAAGAGTACCGTAAAGCGCCGATTTTGCAGGGAGCTATACGCTACCAGATTACGTTGACTGACCGGCGGTCAGATGCAGTTCTCGGTGTGCAAGTTTTTGTGGTGGATCGATTAAACAATCGCGCATGCGGAGTCAATGTTGACAACGTGATTAGTCCAGACGCATTCATTTTTGACGCCATTAACCGATGATATTTATTAATATTTTTTGGAGGTCACTATGGCAAGATTTGAGAGAGTAGTTGCTCTTGGGACAGATTAGCATCTATGAGGACTAGAAATTGAAGCAATAGATTTAGCCAAGGAACTCATTGAGGTCCTAGAAAAAGAATAACCAGCACAATGTAATTCAACAGATTATGGAAATTATCAGTTAAATGGTCCGGATGAATTGATCATTGTTGTCCACGGTGGTAAACAATGAAACACACAACAAGGTCGCTCAAGCCGATCGCGGCGACAAGCGCCGCTCCGGGTGAGCTTTTCGTTATACAAAAAAGTAATAATAAGGTAAATTAATGGGGATAGGCTTCGTTGCAATTGCTTGGGTAGTAATAATATTAATATGCCAAGTATTATTATCACCACTCACAGTAATTGGATTTATAAAATATAAAAAATCGAAAATTAAAAAATGGTTGATATTGTGTATTCCGGCAATATCGTTGTTGGTGTTACCTATTGCTGTTGTAATTCTTATTGGAATATCAATAATTCTTGGTGATCATGGGCCAATTAACAGGCCGTTAGAAAAAGATGTATACGGCAAATATTATTTAACTGATAAATCACGAGATCATTGAATTAGCACAAAACATTATCAGGCAATACCTGATACAATAGTTATAGAATTCGACCCTTCTGGTAAATTATTTATGGTTAATATGCCAGATTGTCTATTTAATGGCTTTGGTGATTCGAATGGTAAATTTGTATCAAAAACTGAAACTTGGGAGATATCTGAGGCAAATTGGATTATTAGCTGGCTTGAGGGCTGGCCTATAAATGATTCGTCAATTAGCTTGATGGGGTATGGCCCTATTTACTATGTTGCCATAGGCGTTGGTGATCCTGATAATGGAGAAAATATTATATTTGAAAAGAAGCAATAAATTATATCGTATAACAAAAGCAATACAGCCGATCGCTACGCTCCGGCTGATTTTTTCGTGATGCAAAAATGATAGAAATTAAGGAAATATCTCCTGCATTGGTTCCCCAAAAACTGTTGCTTGAAGCTGATCCATCAGTTGAGCGCGTGAATCAATATTTAAAAGATTCATTGTGTTACGTAGCTGTACGCCAAAACAAAATTGTTGGAGTCTGTGTCTTAAAACCCATAAACAAAAACAAATTTGAATTATTCAATATTGCCGTCCTACCGGAGAATCAGAAATCTGGTATTGGTTCACAATTACTCCAATTTGTTCTGGACCGTCTCAAAGAGAAGAATATTGAATCAGTGGAATTAGGAACTGGTACTTTTGGTTATCAATTGGCATTTTATCAACGTTTTGGATTTAGAGTGGACTCAATACTTAAAGACTATTTCATCATTAATTATGATGAACCAATTTTTGAAAATGGTATCCAGCTTAAAGACATGTTACGACTTATTCTAAAGCTGTGATAAAACCCATTTAACAAATGCATTAACACGGATATTTTTCGCGCAGCTACGTTCTGCGAAAAACATCGGTTATGCCAGTGTTAGGTGATATGATTTTATGAAATTGAGCAATCTGGGTTTCGACCCATGGTTTGAGAAACACATAAGTGATTTGCATCAGGTGGGTCATGGCATTGCCCGCATATCGGCGGTTGACCGAGGCTCATACCTTATCAGAAATGAAAACGGCGAAGTTCCGGCCGAACTAGCCGGGAAGTTTTCTTACCAGGTTGAAAGCCCGGCTGACCTTCCCTGTGTCGGAGATTGGGTGACGGTGCAATATTATAACGATGACACGGCGGCAATCATTCATGGCGTGTTTCCTCGAAAAACTTTTCTGCGCCGCAGGACCGCCGGTGAAAACATCGACTTCCAGATGATTGCAGCCAACATTGATGGTGCTTTCATTGTACAGTCATGCCATTTTGACTTCAACCCGCGCCGAATGGATCGGTACCTGGTCATGGCAGCTGACGGAAAAGTTGAACCGATTGTCATCCTGACGAAGACAGACTTGATCAGCCCGGATGAACTGGATCTGAAGCTGGCGATCACCAATTCAACCGCCATTACAACCAGAGTCGTTGCGCTGAGCAACGTAAGCGGCGACGGGTTTGATGCGTTTAAAGAGATGCTCGTACCGGGCAAGACCTACTGTCTGCTTGGCTCATCGGGTGTCGGGAAGACGACACTCATCAACCGCTTGATCGGTCAAGCCGCTTTTAACACAAAAGCTGTAAGCGGAACCGGAGAAGGCACCCATACGACAACACGCAGGCAGCTCATCGTACTTGGTCAAGGTGCCATGTTGATTGATACCCCCGGAATGCGAGAGCTGGGCCTGCTTGGCACAGGCGATGGGTTCAACCAGGGCTTTGAAGATATTGCCCTCCTTTCCAAAAGCTGTCGCTATGCGAATTGCAGTCATGAACACGAATCCGGCTGTGCCGTCCGGGCAGCATTAAAAGACGGTGAATTGAATAAAGATCGTTATGACAGTTACCTGAAGCTCAAGAAGGAATCCGAATACTATGAGATGTCGTATCTGGACAAACGCAAGAAGGACAGAGCATTCGGACGCTTCATGAAATCAGCCAAGAAGCAAATGAGGGACTGAAAACCGATTATCGGATCAATCCAGCCGATCGCAAGCGCTCCGGCTTAGTCTTTCGTTAGGACGTGATTAAAAAAATAGAGGTTAATATGAAAGCCATAACTTTACTGTATATTGTAAATGCCACTTTGCTTTTATTACATGAGATTGAGTCAGCATACGAGAAGGAATGGGAAATACTTAAACTGCCCGGAAAAATAACAGGCTTTTTGCTTCTTCATATTCCGATAATAATTATATTATTTTATGGCTTGATTGAGATAGAAAAGAATACAATAATTGGATTGATCATTGGAGCCATTCTTGGATTTGGTGGTGTGATTCCTTATATAGTACATAAAATTATTTTTAAAAGGCCAGATCAATTTAATATGCCAATTTCTAATGTAATAATATATTTGAACGTATTATCTGGAATTGGTTTATTATTTTTATCAGTAAATTTATTTGCCTGACAAGGCAATACAGCCGATCGTTAACGCTCTAGCTGAGCTTTTCGTTGTGCCTGTAGAATAAGTCAGGAAGCGGCATTCAGCGCACGATGCTTTAAAAAACGTCTTCGGAGAATGCCCTACAAGCGACGATCGCACGATGAGGAAGGGTGAAAAGACCCTCGAAAATAGCAACAAATTATGTTTTGGAGTTATTCTACAGACTCGTTAGGCAGAAGCATATGACAATTAAGGGCAAAGAGAAGGAGTCGCAAATGGTAAACCATGATCCACAATGTGTGAAATGCACAATTCTTCGATGTCGTTCTAAAGAGAAAGACAAAAAAGTGCCTGCATTCTGCCCTACGGAAAAGTATCGTGGATTAGTCAATGAAACGTTAGAAAAGTTATTGCTGCCCGAAAACCAAGCTGTAAATAAGGGCTGGATGGGTTATATGAGTAAAGTCATGAATCCGGAAAAACCAAGAGAAAAGCTCTCTTGGACAAGGGTTGATGAAATTATGGAGTATGCTAAGATACGCGGAATGAAAAGGCTGGGTATCGCAACATGTGGAGAATTGATGCCTGAATCGAAATCCTTATCCGACATTCTTGAAAGTAATGGGTTCGATATCGTCTCTGTAATATGTCTCTGTGGCGAATTGAATCCGCAGGACATAGGAATGTGGGGCAATAAGGTCTGCAACCCGATAATGCAGGCAGAAGTACTCAACCGCGAAAAAACAGAGCTGAACATCATGATGGGGCTTTGCCTTGGGCATGACATACTTTTTCTGCGTTATTGTAAAGCAGAAACAACTCCCCTTGTGGTCAAAGATCGTGCTCTTGGGCACAACCCTGCAGCAGCGTTGTATTTCAGCCAGAATCCTATGTTTAAAGACAGATTCATCAAAAAATGAACATGGTGCGGTGTACTATTCCTGTAGCCATGGGCAAAGAAAAATCGCCTAAAGAGGCACTGAAGCGGATCGTCGCCTTTGCGAACCACTCCCGCTCAGCTCCGCGTTAGATTGACGCTTCGCTCGGGAAGGAAAAACGAGAGAGAAAAAGAGAATGATAAAGGCGCAAAGTCATGTTACATGAAATGTTGGCTAATTGGGTGGAAAAATATATTGAGAAAGAATGATTGATACTACATTGGATCAAGGAGTTTACATATGGAAAACGAAGAAACATTAATTCACGATTTTGATTCAAACTTAATTTGTGATTATTTTGGAGGATTGGAACGGCAGGGACCTGGCAGCCCTGAATCTACTATTAGAGCGTTAAGTTTTATTGACAATTTTTCAAATGAAATAGAAATCGCCGATTTTGCTTGTGGAACAGGCGGTCAAACAATGACCCTTGCACAAAACACAAAAGGAACCATTACCGGGCTTGATATTTTCCCTGATTTCATTGAAAAATTTAATAGAAACGTTGAGAAGCTCGGTTTGCAGAATAGGGTAAAAGGCATTGTCGGTTCAATGGATAATTTACCGTTTCAAAATGAAAAATTTGACGTTATATGGTCTGAAGGTGCTATTGCCAATATAGGTTTTCAAAAGGGCTTGAATTATTGGAAAAACTTTCTGAAAAAAGATGGCTATCTTGCCCTAACATATGAGTCATGGTTTACCGATGAACGGCCTGCTGAAATTGAAAAATTTTGGGTTGATGCTGTTCCTGAAATGAGTACAATAGGACATAATATTTCAATAATGCAAAAAGCCGGTTATAGTCTTGTTGCCGCATTTACATTGCCTGAAAAATGCTGGACGGATACATATTTTATTCCACAAAAAGCAATACAAAAGCCATTTTTGGAAAAAAATGCTGGGAATAAAGCCGCAGAGACTTTTGTGGAATATATGAAGCATGAAGCTGAGTTGTATTCAAAATACAAACAGTATTATGGATATGTTTTTTACATTGGTAAAAAAATATAAAAACTGAATATCCACAAAAAAATCTTACAAGTGGGTCAACCAGACATTTCCTTTGTCACGGTTTGTGCGTCAAACGAGCAAAGCGAGTTAGCACAAACCGCGTCAAGCCCTTCGGGCATGGAAACGCAGGTTACCAAATGTTGGGGCGATAAAAGGAGATATTACTTGATCACAGAGATCTCAAAAAAGATTCAAGAGATGGTTGACCTAGAAACCAAGGGTTGGGATACGAAGAATCCAGAACTCTTTCTATCCATGATCCATCCGGATATGGCTTGGCCATTCCCGCCAACAGCCGATTCCCATGATCCAATTGACTGGGTCTTTGTGATGGGGCGATTTGATAAAGAACGGTGGCGTAAGGACTGGCAGGGTCTCTTTGATACGCATGACCTGATCCATAATCACCGTGACACCGTGAAAATCGAGATCTCCAATGAGCAAGATGCAGCATTCGCTGTAGTTGATATCGATACTCTTTGGCGGCACAAAGTCACGAAGGAGGAATCGCATTGGAAGGGCCGTGTCTGTAAGATATATACTAAGCTATCAACGGGCGAGTGGAAATTTTATTACCAAACAGGTGCTCTCAATTTTCCGCCCAAGGAGGTTGCTTAACCACGCAATCCAGCCGATCGCTACGCTCCGAAAACCGGAACGGAGAATTATGTGGTTTCGACGACAATAGAAGCAACAAAACCGAGGAACTAATAAAACATGGAATATAAGCTGATAACAGAGAGACTTTCTTTATATATACCCAATGGGCATGTCTGTTTTGTTGTGAAATTATGTAAAGTATTGGATATTGAATTTTTGCGGAAAGCCGTAAAAAAAGTACTGCAAAAGCATCCCATCTTGCGTTCGTCAATAAGGATGGATGAGAATGGAAAGGCTTATTATCATGTTGAGGACGAAGTAGAATCAGCGTTTTTTGTGGATACAATTAACAATGACAGAGATTGGATTTCTGCCGTTTATCAGGAACAGAAAAAACCTTTTATTTTAAGCCAGCCGCCTCTTATTCGGTTCACATGCCTGAAAAATGAAAGTGAAATGCAACTCGTGATGTGTGTGCATCATATTCTTGCTGATGGACTTTCCGGTATAAGAATTTTACAGGATATCATATCCTTTGTTGAAAACCCCGAGCAGGCTGTAACAGTCCAGCCGGTTGCTTTATTAGAAGATTCTCCGCTTTACAACAAAGAAAAACTGCCGTTACCGATGAGAATGCTTGCCGGCATACTGAATAAGCAGTGGCAAAAATCTTCTCATATATTCTCAGAAGAAGAGTACAACGCCATGAGAAATAATTACTGGAGTCAAAGAAGTCACATCATTGATGTGGCCCAACTGGACGCATCTGAAACAAGCAAACTTATCGCAAAATGCAAAGAGAACCATGTAACCGTTAATAGTCTTCTGCTGGCCACACTGCTGGGAGCAACACAAAAAATAAATGGCGTCAGTAAAGAAAGTAAGAGAGTCGGAATGGCCGTAAGCATTAATCCAAACGAGAGGAATGTCGGCAATTTTGTTGTACCCGTTTCCATCAATAGCGTCTATCACCCCCGGAAATCCATATGGGATAATACAAGTGTAATACAAGCACTTGTGAAGAAAAAACTTAACTGCGACAAAACAAGGTACTTCGCGTTAACTTTCATCAAAGCGCTTGATGTAAACCTGATTGACTCAATATATTTCAGTCTGTTTGGAGATTTCAGCGGCAAAGCAACCGGCTTTTTGAAGAACCTATTTGGATATGCTAAAAAACCAACTCACATGGGCATAACCAATTTAGGGAAAAGCGGATTATCAGCAGAACATGGAATCAAGAGCATTTATTTCATACCACCGATTACCGCAACTGCAGACAAGATTGCCGGGATTGTTACCACCAATAACGAGATGAAAATAGTCTATCAATATTTAAATCAGGAGAATTCCAGGGTTAACAAACAAATTTTTGAAGACTGGATCGACAGGCTGCGAAAATTATAGAGATGTATAGATAGATTTTGCGGCTAAGGCTACTGTCGGTGTTTGGTAAAATTTTGAGTTCTACAGCGGACAGCCTCCTCAAAGACGTTAATATGGCCTATTACTCTGTGCTTTTGGTTATTGCTGTCATTACCCACTATAAGCGTATTGAACATAATTTGGAAAGTCACAGAGGAAAGGAACTTTATAACCCGTCAATCCAGCCGTTCGCTACGCTCTGCCTGATTATCTTGTTATGATGCAAGCAAAGCTGAGCAAAGATTTGGATGAAAAATGAATATTGTATATGCCGAGCTAACGGATTTTGATGCCTGGATGGCGCTCGCACGGGAAGTTGAATATTTGTTTGGTCCCATGGTTGACGAAGTGCCGTTTCAAGATGCTTTACGGCAGGCGATATCGCAAAAGACTGCTTTTTGCATTCGTGCAGATTCGGATGGTAAAGATCACGCTTTGAAAGGCGGTATTGTTATTTCTAAAGAATCAAATGAGATAGCATGGCTCGTGGTATCGGACAGGCACCGCGGGAAGGGATATGGCAGAGCACTGCTTAAATTCGCCGTGGACAAACTCAATCATCAGGAAAGCATCTTTGTTCAAACATTTGATGAATCAAATTTGGAAGGAAAAGCCGCACGAAAACTGTATTCGGATTTTGGATTCACCGACTATAAAGATGGCGGATTAAATCCTGCCGGAATTCCTACGGTAATAATGCGTTTGGCAAAATCATCGTAAATCGGCGTATAATAAATTAATTGCGCGGATGCAAAAAACGCACTAACACCCGACAGAGGAACATCGACATGAACGACCCGTGGCAGTATGACGAAACAATACAGGTCGGCACGGACTATCGCGACCCCCAAGAGGTCAGGGCTTACGATGAACAAATGCTGACGCTGCGCGATATAGACACCGAGGTAAAAGACATCCGGAAGGTCCTGTTGCTTTCGGCAAACTCAACTGTCTGGGAGATCGGCACCGGCACAGGTGAATGCGCCCTCGCGCTTGCCACCGGCGTAAAACACGTTTACGCTACTGATGTGTCCCCGGCCATGCTGGATTATGCTCAGCACAAGGCAAAACAGCGCCACATCAAGAATGTAACATTTAAAGAGGGTGGATTTCTATCGGGTTTCCGACCGGATCATCCTGTGGACGGCGTCGTTACTCAGTTGGCGCTGCATCATCTGCCGGATTTTTGGAAGTCGAGGGCCCTTGCCGCTATCGCCGGCAGCCTTTGCCCTGCCGGACGGCTGTATCTTCGTGATGTTGTTTTCCCCTCAGCCATTGATGATTACAATGCCTTTTTCAAAACGGCAATTGATGAAATTCGGTCGCACGCCAGCGATAAGGTGGCCGGGCAGACCATACAGCACATCAAGACAGAGTACTCGACACTGGACTGGATACTGGAAGGCATGATTACCCGCAGCGGCTTGAGGATCGTCGAAATAGAGAGCAAAGGTTTTTTATCCGTCTATGTCTGCGAGAAATAAATTGGATGCCTTTAAAGATCGTATGACTCATTAAGGAGATATCATGAATCTGAAAACATTCGCCTCTCTGATGAAAGGTAGTAAGATCCTGGTCCTGCTCCGGTTCAAACTTATGTTCTCTTCTTTTTATCGTCTGAACTTCTTCGCTTCCATGGTGGACACCGTCATCCTGGAGCGGCTCGCCCGGGGTCCGGTGACGGCCGAAAGCCTTTTAGAAGACATTGGGAACGATCCATCCCTCCGCCACGCTATAGAAAGCTGGCTCGGACTGGGAGTACGGCTGGGTATGCTGAAAAAAAGCAATAAGAAATACTGTCTGCGCGGTTTTCTGGCAAAGAGACTGGCCCGCCCTGAAAACGACGCGATACGCGCCCTCGTCCGTGAAGTCGCAAGCCTTCATCATTTCTACATCATGCAGACGCCTGCCAAGTTGGCGCGGAACGATCTATGGACCGCTTCGGATCAGTACAACGAGCATGCCGATTTCGTCGCGCGATCAAGTCGGAACCTCGAGCCTTTTCTATTCGAGTTCATTGACCGATTCTTTCCCGGATCCGGATCTGGACGCCTTCTGGAGGTGGGATGCGGGCATGCGGGTTATATCATGTATGCTCTGGGCAGAAATCGGGACTTGAGCGCTATCGGGCTGGAGCTTGATCCGCAGGTGGCCGAATCCGCCCGGAACGCAGTCAGGGTCAGGGGACTTGAGGATCGTGTGACGATTTTGGCTCAGGATGTCAGGGAGTTCCATGCGCATGAGCAATTCGATATTCTGACTCTCTACAATAACATATACTATTTTCCGGTGGAGGAGCGTGTTAAGCTGCTCAAGTACCTGAAGCACCTTCTCAAGCCGAACGGACGAATAGTAATAACCACCGGATGCGTAAACGGCAGCATTGAGTTCGAACTGGTTAACCTGATACATGCATCGACCAGGGGATGGGGAAGACTGCCGGACAGGGAGGAGATGCTGCATCAGATGTTTGAGGCAGGCTTTGAGCGCAATTCTGCAATTGATCTCCTGCCGGGCAGTAAGTACTATGCTTTTACCGGGTTGCGGCCGGAGGAATAAAGGAAGTGACATGATTTCAGACGTGCTTGAAAATGCGCATCGTTATCTGGCCTTGCACAAGGGTTTTGCAGAGGCGTTTGATTTTCTTCTGCGACCGGATCTGAAGGAACTGCCGGCGGGAAAACATGAGATAGATGGTGAGAATGTCTATGCGATAGTAGCCAAAGAGTATGGCCGCCGGAAAGAGGATGCCCTGCTCGAAACGCATGAGAAATACATTGATATCCAATTGATCCTCGCGGGAACCGACGAAATGGGATGGAAGCCCGGGTCACTGTGTAAAAAACCGTCCGGAGAATA
>JAJFTS010000058.1 GCA_021372815.1 Deltaproteobacteria bacterium
CTTAACGGCCGTGCGCAAGGGAATGCCGGCAGGCAACCGCTCCATCCCCAGAATCCCATCCTCGCAATAGAGCAGCATTTTCTCAATAACATTCTGAAGCTCGCGGACATTGCCGGGCCAATTGTATTGTCTGAAGCATTCCATCACTTCCGGCTTTACGACAATTTTGGATTTCGGGCCTGAATTGCTCATGGATGAAATGAAAAAATCCGCCAGCAAGGGGATATCTTCCATCCGTTCTCTTAAAGGCGGTATTTTGACGGAGATGACGTTAAGCCGGTAGTAAAGATCCTGGCGAAAATTATTTCTCATGACCTCCAGTTTGAGATCCTTATTGGTTGCACAGATAATCATGACATCCAGGGGAATCTCTTTGATGCTTCCAATCCGCGTGACGGTTCTTTCCTGAAGAACTCTGAGCAGGTTGACCTGTTGCTCCAGCGGCATTTCGGCCACTTCATCCAGAAGGATGGTGCCGCCGTTCGCCAGTTCGAACTTGCCCGGACGGCCTTCTTTTCTGGCTCCGGTAAAGGACCCTTCCATATAACCGAACAGTTCGCTTGAAATCAGTTCGCGGGGAATCGCGCCACAGTTGATGGCCACAAACGGACCGTTTTTCCGGTCGCTGTTGTTGTGGATGGCCTGGGCAAAAATCTCCTTGCCCGTTCCGCTTTCCCCCTCCAGCAGGATGGTGTTGGATTTCCTCGAGGCTCTTTCCGCGAGATCCAGCGCCGACCGCATGGCCGGGCACTTGCCGATAATGTCCTTGAAATGGAATCTTGCGGACGTGGCCGCGTAACGCTTGATTAGTTTTTGAAGTTTGGCCGCAGGGGTAAGAACAATGATTCCTCCCACTATTTGTTCCTGCTCATCTTTGATCGGATTGGCGGTGGCCAGAATATGGGCGGAGTGGGGCTTTGATTTGATCGCCACTTCTCTATCGGTGTAGGAAAGACCTTTGCCCAGGATATCCTTGTGATAGACAGATCCGTCATCGATAAAATCAGAAATGGAGGAATAATTCATTCGGATAGATTGACCGGCCATGTGTTGCGCGACAGGATTCATCTGTTGAATGACGCCGAGATTGTCCGTCACGATCACACCGTCGGACATACTCGTTAATACTTTCGTCAGGCGGTTGTTGGTAATGGTCAGCTGCCTGTTCTTTTCCCGAATCATGATCTCATCGGTAATCACCTCAACGGCAGCTACCATCATGGCGGCCGTATGTTTCTGAGTTGCGTCCGAATAACCGCTTGCGGTCAGGGTTCCGGTTAGTTCTCCCCGGGCATTGAAAATCGGGGCGCCGATACAAGCCACCGGGTGGTGCGTGACGGCGTAATGTTCCGCGCCTGAAATCTGATAGGGCTTCTTCAACCGCAAAACCATATCGATGCCGTTGGTGCCGACATCTTCTTCCAGCCATCGTGATCCCGGCAGGTAATTGACACCGGTCTTCATGATTGCTTCTTCAAGATCCGGGGTTCTGACAATCTCAATAATATATCCCTGTTCATCGGTCAGCACGACGGCAAAACCGGAATCACTGATTACATCATAAAGCCTTTTCATGAAAGGGATGGCTATGGCAATCAGGTCTTTCTTCTTGGATAATAAAGCGGTAAACTCGGATTTATTCAGTACTGTCGGGGAAGAACCGTCACGGGGGTTAACACCCAGAGCGCGGCTCCGTATCCAGGAATCCATAATCTCCCTGCGCAGAACCCCGAATTTGATTTTACCGGTCGAAAGAAATTTTTTATGTGCCGATGCAATATCAGACAATTTGATTCATCCGCTTGATGGCTTTCTATTCCCCTTATTCTGGGTGCTTTTTTGTATACATCAATCTTCTGTTAAATGCAACACATTAGCAACATGAATGCAACACATGTGGACAGTATTTCCTCGAATAACACGATGCCGACAAAAATATAAATCCATCAATCCATTTTATGTAAAGAGGGATAACAAAGGGTGAGGGACACGGCCGGATTTAAAAATTACTTATTGAAAATATAAACTTCTCGAATCCTGAGTTTTTGCCCGCGAATAGACGGGATGTCACAAGCTTTGCTATATTCTCTGTTTGTCGCGGAATGGTTTAAACGATAATTAATTTACTCAGATCGTTTTTATCAAGCCTTTCTTCATTTTAAAGTCTGTGACTCATGATTTTCAAGACCTGCTGATATATTTCTATAAAGCAGCCTACAATGGCCAGGAAAAATAAACCCAGCATGAATTTCGGGGCAGTGCCCAGCAATTCGTCCAGAAAGTGACCCAGCCAGAGGAACAGAAAAGAAGTAATTACCAGCGCAAATCCCCACGCCGATAATGTAATGATGACACGAAAC
>JAJFTS010000062.1 GCA_021372815.1 Deltaproteobacteria bacterium
GTGGGAAGCCATTAAATATAGCTGCGATAGAGGATTCAAGAGTTTCTGCTTTGGACGGACAGAACCTGAAAATGAGGGACTTCGGCAATTTAAAAACGGATGGGGTGCGCGGGAATATTTTATCAAATATTATAAATATGATTTTCGGGACAATTCTTTCACCACCCGGTCCTCTTCCGTCAATCCTCTATATAAAAAAATATTCAAAACATTACCCGTCCCTGTTTTGAATATTCTGGGCAGATTTCTTTACCGCCATGCGGGTTGATAAAATAGTTATATGTAATTGCCGAATATTATTAGACAACAGTCTAATTTTATATTGCTGATAGTGCAAAAACTTTATTCAATAAATCATATTTTTTTATCACTCGAAAGACACCCATGTAATCGAGAGAGCGGAGCTTTGTTTACAGGGATAAATGTCTATTAGCCAATAGAACTACGACTGATTATCATGAGGAGATAAAATGCTTGATAAAAAAGAAATCCGTTTGTTTATTCAAACAAAGATAATGAAGGAAGGTAATATTGATGATTTTAAAGATACCGACTCATTAATTGAAACCGGAATCATTGACTCTCTGGGAATACAAATATTATTAGCTTATCTTGAGAAAGCATATTCAATAAAAATAGCAGATGAAGAACTGACACCGGAAAACTTTGAAAACATAGATGCTATCTCGGTCCTAGTTCAATCAAAAACTACGGCAATTAGATAAATATGTTTCATGCAAACCAATTAAAAAAGAAAAAGTAGCATGATCCCCTTATTGAAAGTGTAAATTATTTATGCTTCAATATATCAAAATGCGTTTTTTTCATGTCATTGAATTTATGAACAGTAATAATTTCTTTTCTCTTTGGGGTGAGATTATATATTTTCAAAGAACCTGCATCCAGCTTGAAAAGGATTTAAAATATTTTTCACCAAGTAATATTTATACCCAACATACTGATTTAACAATTATTAAAATCGATTCCACAACCTTTTCTGAGAAGAAATTTATTCATAAATCTAAAGCGAGATATCTAAAAGCACTGCAATATCTCAAAAAAGGATATTCAGGTTACGGTATTGTTAGAAAAAATGAAGTTATTGGCGATATTTGGTGCTTTACCTGCCATAAGCCTCCTGATATTCACCCCGACCTCGTATTACTTAATATCAAGTGTACGCTTAATGAGTGCTATTTATTCGATATGTACATTAGCCCACAAGAAAGGGGAAATAAGAACGTAGCAGCATATTTTGAAAGCATTGTTCTCAGCGACTTAAGCAAGAAAGGTTATGAAAAAGTATACGGCTACGTGTGGGCAGATAATGTGCCAGCGCTTTGGTTGCACAGAATTATTAAATGGAAAGAAAAAAGAAAACTAAAAATAAATCGCTTTCTCGGTTTTAAAAAAATATCGTAAAAAAGCGAACAGTTTCGAATAAGAAATCCAAAATAATCTACGGGGTGGTGGTCATATGAAAAAAAAAGATGTTCCTATGATTCCCAATCGAAAATCTTCATTACCGATCATTTACGGTAACACCCCTTCCTTCTTGGGAGTACCGGTTCTCGATATCAGTTCTTTGCACAAGAAATTAGATGTAATATTTATGGGTGTGCCATGGGAAGGTACAATTACATGGGGTTCTTTCTCAGGATGTGAGTTGGCCCCCCGTACAATCAGACATGCTTCAGCGCGCTATGGCGGTTTTTTACCAGAATATGAGCTGAATTTATTTGATCACCTTAGCATTGCAGATATTGGTGATATATCAGTTTTCCCTAATTCCCCGGTCAAGACAATGAAAAATATTTTAAAGGCTGCACAAGCTATTTATAAAAATGACAGCATACCTTTTGTACTTGGTGGCGACCATTCAATTAACCCCCCAATCATAGAAGCATTGAGTCAACATGCAGAAGGCAGTATCGGCATCGTTCATTTTGACGCCCATTTAGACAATGCCAAAGATTTTGGTCAAGATCAATTTGCCAGATGCAGCCCTCTACACAGGATTGCTCAAAATCCAAAAGTAAGAAAGAAGAGCATTGTACAGATTGGTATTAGAGGTCCCAGAAATTCGCCGGCGCAGTTTGAATACGCCAAACAGATGGGTGCAAAAGTCCTTCATATTGGGGAAATACGTAAGCGCGGGATGGAAGCGATTATCAACGATGCAATTAATATTGCCCACGAAAAAACTAAACAAGTCTATGTAACCATATGTAGCGATTGTATTGATGCGGCCTATAACCCCGGGGGACCGGCGGATTTTAATGGACTCTTTCCGTATGAATTATTCACCTCACTCTATGAACTTGGGAAAACTGGCATAGCAGGACTCGATTATGTAGAAATTTACCCGCCTCAGGACCCCAATTCCTTTTCATCCCACCTTGCTTCCTTGGCTATTATTTATGCTTTGGTCGGCATGGCCGCTCGGAAAAAAGAATAAAAAGAAGGCTGATACGTGGATTTTTTACTCACTCAAGAACAAACAAAGTTAAAAGAATCTGTAATTAACTTTGTGACTAAAACCCTAAATGAGGGTGCGCACGAGCGTCAAAATCGTGAAGATTTTTATCTTGAGGGATGGAAAAAATGTGCTGATTTTGGAATGCTCGGATTGCCCATGCCCAAAAAGTATGGTGGGTTGGAGATGGATCTGTTGGCCTGTGTGGGTGCCATGGAGGGATTCGGTTATGCATCGAAAGATTTCGGATTATTATTCTCTATCAACTCTCAAATCTGGACTTGCGAAGCTCCTATCTTAAGGTTTGGCACCGAGGAACAAAAAAATAAATACCTTGGAGGGTTAATCAGCGGCACTCTGATCGGCGGGCATGCCATAACCGAAGCGAACTCCGGCTCTGATGCTTTCAGTCTAACATGCAGAGCAAAAAGATCAGGAGATAAATATATTCTCAACGGCACTAAGATGTTCATTACGAATGCGCCTATTGCGGACATTCTCCTTGTCTTTGCCCGGACAGATGAAAGAAAAGGGTTTGCCGGCATTTCAGTTTTTATTGTCGAAAAAGGATTTGCCGGATTTTCCATTGGTAAACCATTAAAGATGATGGGATTAAGAGATTGCCCGCTTGGTGAAGTCATACTACAGGACTGCGACGTCCCCGTTGAAAATAGACTGGGGAAAGAAGGCGCGGGATCGGCCATATTCAATTCAGAAATGGAACAAGAGAGAAGTTGCCTGTTTGCCACACATTTGGGCAGTATGGAAAAAATCCTGGAAGACTGCATCGAATACGCTAAAACACGCCATCAGTTTGGAAAACCTATCGGCAGCAATCAAGGCATTTCCCATAAAATCGCAGAAATGAAACTTCGCGTAGAAATGTCCCGCCTCATTTTATACAAAGTGGCGTGGATGAAAGCCAATGGCCTTCGGGCACCCATGGAATCCGCAATCGCCAAGTTGTATATAAGTGAAAGCTATGTGGCCACGTGTTTGGATGCTGTGCAAATTCATGGGGCATATGGTTATTCTACCGAATTTGGACTCGAAAGAAACCTCCGAGACGCAATTGGCGGAAAAATTTATTCAGGCACTTCAGAAATTCAAAGAAACATCATTGCAACATTCCTTGGTCTTTAATTTTATCATAAAGAATAGTTTATGTTCGTTTACCTACTTCAACATCTGTTAACAAATACAGCCCGCCACTATCCTGACAAAGAAGCTGTTGTTTTTAAAAACGACGCCATAACCTATTCCGTTCTGGAAGAAAGAAGCAGTCAGCTTGCTGCTGCTTTATCTCGATCCGGCGTTAAGACGGGAGATCGTGTCGGCGTTATGCTCAACAAATCAATTGAAGCGATCACCAGTATTTTTGGCATATTGAAAACAGGGGCTATATATGTACCTGTTGATGCGCGCACACCTGTAAGCAGAGTGCAATACATAATAAAGAACTGCGATATTAAGCATTTAATTTCATCGTCAACAGCTGTTAAAGCCATTATAAATGATGCCGGTGATGATTCTCCGCTGAGGCATATTATGCTCGTTGATTCCAAGGGAGACACAGATGATAATGAAATAAGCAATATTTCGATACTTTCATTTGAAACGGCGTTAAGTGACCCAAAAGAAATACCCTTTCAATCAAACATTACAGATGTTAGCCCTGCCTATATTTTACATACTTCCGGATCAACCGGAGTACCTAAAGGGGTGGTTATTTCACATCTGAATGCGCTTGCCTTCATTAATATGGCGGCGGAATTTTTTAATATTGAATCAAAAGACAGGATGTGCAACGTCGCACCTTTACACTTTGACCTCTCCGTGTTTGATATTTTTGTTGCTTTCAGACAGGGTGCTACACTCGTTTTGACACCCGAATACCTCACGACCTTTCCCGTCAAATTAGCTGAATATATTTCCAAGCAGAGAATCACCGTTTGGAATTCTGTTGCTTCTCTTCTGTCTATGTTGGCAGAAAAGGGCACGCTTGAGAAATATCCATTTGATGCTCTGCGAATCGTTCACTTTTCCGGCGACATCCTGCCGGTTAAGTATCTCAGGCATTTGAAGAAATATATGAATAACGCGGAATTTTATAATATCTATGGACAGACCGAAGCCAACTCTTCGATGTACTATCAGGTAAAAGACATTCAGGACGATCAATGGATAATTCCAATTGGAAAAGCTTTTCCCAACTTTGAAGTCTTCATTTTGGATGAAAATGGCCATGCGCAAAGCACGCCGGGTTATGAAGGTGAACTCTATGTGAAAGCAGCCACTATTGCTTTGGGATACTGGCGCAATGAAAAGGAAACAAGCGAGAAATTTGTATCTGATCCGCGCGATCACTCCACAATCAACCGGTGCTACAAAACAGGTGACATTGTCCGTATTGATGAAGATGGTAACTTTATTTTTATCGGTCGAAAAGATCACATGATTAAAAGCAGGGGGTATCGAATCGAGCTGGCAGAAATCGAAGCAACACTCAACAGCCATCCCCTTATCAGGCAGGCCGTTGTCACTGCGGTTCCGGACATAATAATCGGGAACAGACTTATCGGCCATGTATCATTGATCAACGATGGCGAATTGACCGAAAATGATATTTCCGTTTTCTGCAGTCGTTTCTTGCCGAAATATATGGTGCCGGAAGTTTTTATATTCCATGACAGTCTCCCAGTAATTTCTACCGGTAAGATTGACAGAAAGGTATTAGAAAAACAATTTTTTGAAAAACTAAAAGTTAATTCAGATAATCTTGTCGAAAGAGACATACAATAAATGACTTTCTGACTGCATATCAGAAATGTATTTTTTGTATGAAGTGAAACTCCGCGTGGCAAGCCACGGGGCACTCTGCAAAGAATTTAGTAGATGCGGATGTTGTTGAAGTGTTGAAAGACCGATCGGTTTTGAGACCATTGCCAAATCGGATATTCCGGCGATAAGGTCTCACCATCTTTCCGTAATCTTCATAACCAACCTCCATTCATTTTTAGGATAAAAATGTTGTCTGCTACCCCTTTTGCCTTCTTAAAGCCCTTCATTCCCAGGCGTACGCAAATCGCAATTCGCAGGATGCTGATAAACTGGATATCATTACATTATAAAAATGTTTGGCCGATAGATCCGACCTCGGCAACCCCACCGGATGGTTGGCAAGGCTGGCCGGATAATAAAAAATTTGCTTTAATTCTGACACATGACGTCGATACACAGAAAGGCCATGATAATTGCCTGCGGTTAGCTGAAATAGACAAACGTTCAGGGTTTCGCTCTTCATTTAACTTTGTCGCGGAGGATTATAAGTTATCTGATAAATTAATGGATGATTTGAGATCTGATGGATTTGAGATAGGTTCTCATAGTATTAGTCATAGAAATCCATTCATGTCAAAGGAGACCTTTAAGAAAACAGTTGCGAAAATAAATAAATATTTAAAAGATTGGAATGCCGTAGGATTCAGATCACCAAGCATGTATCATAATCTGGATTGGCTGCATGATCTGGACATTCAATACGACGCTTCCACCTTCGATACGGACCCTTTTGAACCTCAATCAGACGGCATGGGAACCATATTTCCCTTCTGGGTTGCCGGCAATAACGGCCGACCGGGCTATGTTGAACTGCCCTATACCCTCCCCCAGGATTTTCTGCTCTACATCCTGATGCGCCAGAAGAATATTGATATCTGGAAACAGAAGTTGGATTGGATTGTACAGCAGGGCGGTATGGCCCTGTTCATCAGTCACCCCGATTATATGAATTTCAACGGCAGCAATAGTCCTGAGAAATATCCGATGCAATATTATGAAGTTTTTCTGACATACATTAAAACAAAATATAAGGATCAGTACTGGCATGTTTTGCCCAAAGACCTGGCCAGATTTTGGGCGGCAAACTATCGGCTTAAAGAAAATATCAACAGAAAACGCAGGCACATCTGTATGCTCGCCTATTCCTTTTATGAAACGGATAACAGGATTATGCGTTATGCGGATGCACTGGCTAATCGCGGCGATATCGTTGATGTAATCGCTTTAAGGGACGAAAAGGCGCCAGAATATGAAATCCTCAAAAATGTCAACGTTTATCGCATACAAAAACGGAAAATTAATGAAAAATACAAAATAACTTATTTATACAGATTAATAGTTTTTTTATTTAAATCATCATTATTTATAACAGGCAAACAATTAAAACATCCCTACGATCTGATTCATGTTCATTCTGTACCGGATTTTGAAGTTTTCGCGGCATTGATACCGAAACTTCAAGGCGGATCAATCATCCTGGATATTCATGATATAGTTCCGGAATTTTATGCCAGCAAATTTCCCGGCAGTAAAGAAAGCTTTTTTTTCAAAGCTCTGGTTAAAGTAGAACAACTTTCAATACGATTCTCCGACCACGTTATTATTTCCAATCATCTTTGGCATAAAACACTGACCTCACGCTCAGTCAACGAAAGCAAATGCACCACCGTCATGAATTACCCCGACGAGGCCATTTTTTATCAGCGTCCGAGAACCAGACAAGACAACAAATTTATCATGCTTTATCCCGGAACACTGGGCTGGCATCAGGGTCTGGATATTGCCGTCAGAGCCTTTGCATTAATTAAAGACAAGGCGCCGCAGGCCGAATTGCACATTTACGGACGCGGGCCGGAAAGAGACAATCTGGCCGCTCTCATCGCAGAACTTAACCTGAATGACAAGGTTTTCATCCAGGACCCGCTGCCGATCAATGAAATTGCGGAAGTTATGGGCAACGCGGATGTGGGAATTGTACCCAAAAAAAATGATCCTTTCGGTGGAGAAGCCTTCAGCACCAAGATACTCGAATTTATGTCCCTGGGCATACCGGTAATTGTTTCCGGAACAATAATTGACAGATATTATTTTGACGATTCTGTCGTAAAATTCTTCACTCCTGATGATGTGGATGATTTAGCACAATCTATGCTTACTCTTTTGCAGAGCAAGAAAATGCGGGACACTTTCCGGGATAATGCGCTTTGTTTTGTCGAAAATTATCGCTGGTCTAAAAAGAAAAATGAATACTTTAATCTGGTTGATTCATTGATTAATCAGCACGAAAAGACTTAAGCAATAAAATCATGATTAATTTCCGTTTGGACCGGTTTTTAACTCTTCATTTTTTCAATCGCATCGTAAAAAAGCAATCATCGGTTGATAATGACCGAATACCTATTCTTATGTATCACAGCATTTCGGATGAAAAAGAAACATCACACCCTTATTATCATGTAAACACATCACAAGCCGTTTTTGACGCACACATGCGTTATTTGCATGAAAACAATTATGCAGTAATCAGTCTCGCGGATTTAAAAAGCAGTTTCAACACGAAAAATTTATTTCAACATGTTGTCATTACATTTGACGACGGTCTCTATGATTTTTTGACAAACGCTTTCCCGATCCTCAAAAAATATAACTTCGGCGCGACTGTTTTTTTACCAACAGGCTTTATTCATAATGCAAGGCTGTCTTTCAACGGCAGGAAATGTCTGACCTGGAACGAGGTACGAAAGCTGAGCAGTGAAGGCATTAACTTCGGTTCTCATACCGTAACACACCCTCAGTTGAGCAACTTAAGCACAAAGGGAATTGAAAATGAAATTAAACTATCAAAGTACAGGATTGAAGATGAGACCGGTATCACGGTAAAATCTTTTTCCTGCCCGTATGCCTTTCCCGAAAACAAAGAATTCGGAATTACCTTGAGAACATTACTTGAGGAATGCGGTTATACAAGCGGCGTTACGACAAGAATCGGCACAGCCCGCAAGGCTGACGATGTTTTTTTTCAATCCAGATTACCGGCAAACTCAGCAGATGATATTTTGCTTTTTCGCGCAAAACTTGAAGGCGCCTATGACTGGTTAAGCCAACCGCAAAGATTTATTAAAAGATTTAAAGGAAAATAAAGGATTAAAGATGTTTAATGTATGTATCATGGGCGCTTCTCTGACCACCGGGAATATGGGCGTTTCCGCCCTCGCGGCATCATTGATCAAACTGATCCTAACCATACATCCCGATGCTTCAATCACCTTTTTTATCCCCGAACGTTCATCAAAGCCACAGGAAATAGAAATATCCGGCAGGAAAATCAGCATCAAAATCGCCAACACAAGACTCTCGCCCACAGCTTCATGGGGTGAGCATATTTTTGTCATATTATTCCTGTCGCTGTTATATAAAATAATGCCCTTTCGAAGATATAGAAAAGCCATCATTAAATACAATGAACGTTTAAGGGCAATCGTGAATGCCGATTTCATCGGAGATGTGCGCGGCGGTGACAGCTTTAGCGATATTTACGGCGTGAAGGGTTTTCTCCTGGGATCAATCCCCAGTATCATCACCTTGCTGATGGGTAAAAAGCTTGTTCTTTTCCCTCAAACCTACGGCCCTTATACTAGCCGTATATCCCGCATAGTCGCCCGCTATATTTTAAGCCATGCGCATATTATATTATCACGCGACAGAGAAAGTATGGAATTTGTCCAAGACCTACTCGGCAAGAATAAAAAAGACAAGACGATTATGTTTTGTCCCGATGTCGCCTTTTCTCTCGATTCTATTGCTCCTCAGAATGGAGATATTCCTCCTTTTGTCAATACCGGCAAAGACAGTCCGGTAATCGGATTAAATATTAACGGCCTTTTATATAACGGCGGATATACACGCAACAACATGTTTAATCTCCGGATGGACTATAAACTGTTTGTGCATAAACTTTCGGAAGCAATCCTAAAAAAGACCAATGCCAATCTTCTGCTTATCCCCCATACCTTTGCCCCTCATGGTCATGTCGAAAGCGATCCCGATGCCTGTCAAGAGATTTTGACTGACTTTGAACCAGCTTATAAAGGCAGGGTACAAATGATTTCCGGCGAATATGATCAACATGCCATCAAAGGTATTATCGGACGTTGTGATTTTTTTATTGGATCAAGAATGCATGCCTGTATTGCCGCATTATCGCAGAAAATTCCCACCGCCGCCGTCGCTTACAGCAAAAAATTCAAGGGAGTGTTCAACTCCATTGATGTCGGCGGTTTTGTCATTGATGCCCGGGAAGAACAAAACCAGGTGGCTATTGGTAAAATTATGACATGGATTGAAGACCGCGCGCAAATAAAAAATATTTTGCAGGTTAAAATTGACAGCGTTCAGAATCAACAAATTAAAATCTTTAGCGAAATAACTCATGCCGCTGCAAACAGAAATTAAATTTTACGCTCATAAATATTCATGAGAAGTATTAAAACCATAAAAGATGTAGTTGGCTGGGGGCTATGCGTTGGATGCGGCGCCTGCCAGTATTACTGCGGTATAGATTCAATAGAATTGGAAAATATCGAAAGCATCGGTATCCGGCCAAAATTCAAAAAGTTGGACTGTATAAAATATGCAGAATGCCTTAAATTCTGCCCGGGTTATTCAATTGGTGCAGAAAGAAGTTGCGAACAAAACAATCCACCAATCGCTGACTCCTTAATCGGACCAGTCCTTGAAATTTGGCAGGGTTATGCTGTGGATCAAGAAATTCGCTACAAAGCTTCATCAGGAGGCGCACTATCCGCTCTAGCCTCATATTGCCTCGAAAAAGAAAATATGGAATTTGTAGTGCATACAGGCATGGACGAAAACATTCCCTGGTATAATAAAACAGTCAAAAGTAAAAGTAGAGCCGATATATTGGCCCGAACAGGTTCACGTTACGCACCCTCCTCTCCCTGTGAAGCTCTTTCACTGATTGAAGCCAGTTCTCAGTCATGTGTATTTATCGGCAAGCCTTGCGACGTCGCGGCTGTTTCCGCACTCCGCAAGCATCGGCCTCAGTTAGATAAAAACCTGGGACTTGTTTTGACATTTTTCTGCGCTGGTCCGCCCTGCACCACCGCGACTTTATCCCTGCTTAAGCATATGGATGTAGATAAGACAACCGCAAATGAGATCAGATACCGCGGCAACGGCTGGCCTGGTTTTTTTCAGGTATCATTTAACAATGGCGTCGAACCTAAAAAATTAACCTATGAAGAATCCTGGGGAAAACTGGCAAAGCACTCCCGTTCCTTGCGTTGTAATCTCTGCCCGGACGGACTGGGAGAACTGGCCGACATCTCATGCGGCGATGCCTGGCATTTATATGACCGGCAAAAAGGCGATCCCGGTCGTTCGCTGGTACTGTCACGCTCCATACGGGGCAACGATATCCTGCATCGGGCAATGGAAAGCGGCTATCTGCAATTAGAAAAGTCAAATACCGCCGACGTCATCAAAGCTCAACCGATGACCGGAAGGCGCGCCGCAATTTGGGGGAGATTAGCGGCCATGGAAACATTGCTCATGCCTGTTCCCCAATTTTTCGGGTTTCCTCTAAGTGAAGTCTGGCAGAGCAATCCGATTAAGTTAAAGATAAAAACCTATCTTGGAACTTTACGCCGCCTGCTCATGCGCGGCCTGTGGCATCAAAATTCTTTGAATTATACTCAGTAAAACTCAAACATGCTCAAGTATACGAAACGAATCCTGAAGCTCATCATCAGTCTGCTTGTATTTCTTTTCGACCGTGTCACCTTATTAAGCAAAGATACGGCAACTTGCGTTATCCTTTACTATCACGCTGTGCATCCTGAAGATAAAAATTCTTTCGCTTCTCAAATGGATGATCTTCTGCGTTGGACAAAACCGATTGCAATAAGCGAAATTGACTCGTTTAAATCCACCGGGCATTATTGCGCCGTAACATTTGATGACGGATTTGTCTGTGTTCTTGACAATGCACTGCCGGAATTGACAAAACGGAATATACCAGCCACGTTATTTATACCGTCGGACTGCCTCGGCCAACATCCACAGTGGCTTGATGAAAAACATGTCGATTATAAAAATGTTGTTATGACGCAATCACAGTTAAACAGTCTGGATAAAAATTTGTTTTCGATAGGTTCACATTGCAGAACTCATAGAAATCTTCTGATAATGAACCAGGAAGAAGCCCAAAGGGAAATCCTTCAATCTAAGAAAGAGCTGGAAGATATCTTGAACATCCCGACAGATACAATCAGTTTCCCCCATGGCAACTTCAGTCAAAATCATATTGATATGGCTATTCAGGCCGGATATAAACAGGCCTTCTCTATTGAGCCCAAACTAATGTATGCCGGATCCGAATGTTTTGTAAGAGGTAGAGTAAAAGCAGATCCATCCGACTGGCGAATTGAATTTCGGTTGAAACTGTTTGGCGCCTATCGATGGCTGCCCTTGGTTTTCTCAATAAAACAGCAGATAAACACCCTTTTGAAGAAAGTTCTTTACTCAAATCTTGCGTTAAAAGTAGTGCAGCGAAATTCACAATAATGGGTTGATGTGAAAGTATATTTTCAATATCAATTGAGCCAGGCGCAACAAGATGAATGGCTATATTTTTGGGAGAATTGCAAGAATGCACATCCACGTCAACATCACGTGTTTGCAGAAATCGAGAAAGCAAAAGGCAGAATCCCCTTATTTGTTATCGGAGAGGAAAACCGGAAAATAGCTGCTATAGGACTTTTCAGTATTCGCCCGTTCTTTTTTGGAAATAAGTTTTCGTTGGAGGCAGTATGCCTTCGTGGCCCGGTATTTGAAAATATCGATAACGGAAGAGATTTTCTCTTGCAAATTATATCATTTTTTAAATCTCTTCGTGTCGGGAGCATTCGAATATCTCCCCTTTGGTATTTTCCTGAAGCAGAACCGATTGAATCGCTTCTGAAAGAATTAAATTTTATATCTTATTTGGGACATACCAGAGACTTAACCGCTCTGATTGACCTGCAAAGAAGCATCGAGGATATTTCTGCTTCTTTTTCGCAAAGCACACGCAGAGAAATACGCAGAGCAGAACGAAATCAGGTTATCATTAGAGCAGCCACAAATATCAAAGAAGGACAATACTTCTTTGAAAAATTTGACTGTATGCAACACGAACGAGGATTAACCCCCATAACGTTCAATGAATTTCGATCAATGATGGAATTTATTTTCAAGAAACAGGATATCGGCATTCTTCTAAATGCATATCATGGAGAAACATTTTTGGGAGGTCTTTGGCTAGTAAGAAGTTCCCTTGTCGCGCATGCGTCAAGATACGTTGTTGTAAATGAAGTCTTGAGAAGTATATCAAATCTTTCGATAGGACCTGTTTTATGGTTGCACGGAATGATTTGGGCAAAGAAAAAAGGATGTAAATTATTTGACATGGAAGGCAGTGCAGAAGCAACAGATATAAATAGCATAACTTATGAAGTCCAAAAATTTAAAAAAAGATTCAACCCGGCGACTTTTGAAAGAATCAGTGAGCATGTATATATATCAAATCATACGATACAATCCTTATTCACAGGATCGACCAAGATAAAATATTTAAAGCAATATATAATGGGGTTACCATATTTCATCAGAAAAAAATTACTAACGCACACTGGAAATCATAAATCAGATACCAAAGATAATATGTCACAAACATAAATCACTAAAAATAGAATTTCGTTAATAACTGATCTAATGAGTGAAAACAACATATAGTTTTCATCTTTTCAGATACTTATTCATGATAAGTGAACCTTTACAATCAGAATTCAATTTCAGTATCGATCGAATATCGGAGAGTGATTGGTCTGTCGCTTTAAATACTTTTGCAGATGCAAATTTCTATCAAACATGGTCTTATGGAAAATTAAACTGGAATATGGGTATTCCGAGCCATTTTGTATTAGAAAAAAAAGGCAATATTGTCGCTTTAGCTCAACTAAGAATTGTCCGTATTCCATTTATAGAAAAGGGTATCGCTTATTTGGCGCGTGGTCCTGTCTGGAAACTTCGCAACACTAAACCGGATTTTGAGATTTTTCGAATGGTTATAAAATTACTCTATAATAAATACGTTATAGAAAAAGGGCTTTTACTGAGAATCAGACCAAATGAAATCATGGATGGCAACGATGCACTTCATAAAATATTGTGTGACGAAGGATTCTCCAAAAAAACATTTCCGCCAGACAGAACATTATTAATCGATTTGACACCTTCTATAGACGAATTGCGCCAGAATCTCGTTCGTAAATGGCGTCAGGCTCTAGCAAGAGCGGAAAGATTGTCCTCCCTCAATTTAGACTGTGGAACCACCAATGAACACTATCAGATTGCCCTCGATATTTATAGAGAAATGCATGGCAGGAAACAATTTGCAGAATTTGTTGATATGGAAAAACATAGATTGGCCCAACAGGATTTACCCGATTTTCTGAAAATGAAAATAATGATATGCCGATTAAACGATGAACCGATAGCTGCTCTTGGCTGGTCAACAATCGGTGAGACCGGGCTGCCACTTATCGCAGCTACCGGCAACAAATCCATAGCATTATCGACTAATGCCAGCAACTTACTATGGTGGAAAATGATCGAAAATATGAAAACTCAAGGATGTAAGTTTTGCGATGTTGGCGGTATAGACCCCATATTAAACCCCGGCGGTTATAAATTTAAATCCGGTTTAGTTGGGAAAAACGGAAGAGATGTGTTTTTTCTCAATCCTTATGAAGCGTGCAATGACCCTGCCAGTTCTTTTTTGGTAAATATTGGCGAACAAATCAGACATCGTTCACAGAAATTTAAAATTAAGTTGCGAAATAAAAATAACGATCCAAAAGAAGCTGACACTTCTGTGATCGACAATTCGTAATTTTTATAATCAGATTTCTACTGCGTAAAAAAACAATTCTTTTAATCGTTTCATTATAAAATACTTAAAAAGTAAATGGCAGACATAAAAAATATTACATGTCAGGTTTATGCCTCTTTTGAAGAATTAAATGACACAAGGGATGATTGGGACAAGTTCGTTTTAAATACAGGTGCCGATATTTTTCTTACTTTTGACTGGTGTAAAATATGGTGGCAATATTACGGCAGTAACAGAAACCTGCGCATTTACATTTTTAGAAATGATGATGGTATTATTGGGATTTTGCCCATGTTTTTTGAAAAAATATGGCTTTTATTATCCTTATGGGCCGGGAAAATAATTGGTTCCGATTTCACGTTGGCGCAATTTACCTTGCCTATTCGCGAAGAGTATTACGATGTTTGTCTGAAGCATTTATTCGAAGATTTAAAAACACTAAAATGGCATATTATACGAATCGGCCCGCTTGCCGGGATCTCCGCAAATAATGACGTAAATTTACTCACAGAAGCATTTTATAGACAAATACACAATAACGTAAATATTCGTATCACCGATAGTGCGGTTCAAACTTATTATAAATTGCAACCAACGTGGGAAAAGTACCACGGCTCTTTAAAACGCAAACAACGACAGGAGATTTCGCATAAATATAACCTTCTTAAACGCGTTGCCCCTGACAGTGTTTCATATTTGAAATCTGCCATTGCTGACATCAAAAACGTTGATAGCTTTTACGATGATTTTGTCAATATGCATCAGATCTACTGGAACGGCTTGGGTAAACTCGGGCACTTTGGTGACTGGCCTGAAGCATATCAATTTCATCAAACAATGGCTGAAATACAGTTAAAACACGACCGATTAAGGCTGATTCAAATCTCCTTAAATGATGATATATTGGGTTATGAATATGCATATAAGTTCGGGAATAAATACTATGCCTTTTTGAATGCCAGAACAAAAAACGGCAATTATGAGAATATTGGTTTAGGCGCAATTATATTCTCTGAATACGCAAAAGTGGCTATCGGTGAAAAAGTTTCTCTCATTGATTCCATGCGTGGAAAATATGAACACAAATTAAAGCTCGGCGGTGAACTTTTTCCCATAAAAACAATATATCTACTCCCGAAGAACATCAGCAACAAATTACGTATTAATATTTTCTTCAAAGTCGCCGGTTTATTAAATCTACTTTACTATCGCATCTGGTTTTTACGTCTGGCTCACAAACTGCCTTTTAAAAGATCTCCATTGTGGAAAATATGGATACGCACTACTCTATAAAAATAGCTGGCATATACATAAGCCAAGCAGCACATTAATGTCTGATAAAAACAAACATCCATATTGCGGACCAACCGGATTAAACATAAAATCTTTCACATGTTGTAATTCTTCGGAAAGTATTTTTGCATGGTTCGATAACGCCCGTACATATTATACACATAAAGCCCGGGTAGCCATAAGACAGACTTGCAATCTGTTAGGACCGGCCAATAATATTGAGATTCTCGTTCCATCATATAATTGTGGTTCAGAAGTTGATCCCATTATCAAAAGTGGTTGCAAGGCATTACTCTATCGCATTAATAAAAAGGCTTTAGTGGATATCACCGACCTTGAAGCAAATATAACAAGTAGAACAAAAGCCATATATGTAACCAATTTTTTCGGTTTTTCGCCGGATATCGAAGTCATTCGCAAATTATGCGATCTAAAGGGACTTGTTCTAATAGAAGATTGCGCCCTATCCCTTTTCAGCTCACACGACGCCAGAAAGCTAGGTACCTTTGGCGATTTTGCCATTTTTAGTTTTCCAAAAACATTGCCAGTACCGGATGGAGGCGCTTTGGTTATCAATAAAACTGAGCTGGAATCGTCTCTATGGGATTTGCGAAAGCCACAATGGACACCTGTTTTTAAAAAAATGCTGCCTATCTGTAAAGCGACAGTATTGCGATTTTTAACGCGCCATACCAATCAATCCATTTTAATAAACATTTTGGCGGGTAAAAGTGCCGCAAAGCGAGCAAATCTGGATGATTCCATAATTCAAAAAATGCCGGACAACTACTTTTATGATGAAACTATCAATAATACTTCTGTATCTAATACTACATATTATCTGATGGGTAAATTTTCGCCGCAAGAGATTATTCAGTCAAGGAGAAGAAATTATCTTACGTATCTGGAAGCACTAAAATACGCAGACATACTGGAGCCACTTTATCGCGAGTTACCTTCTGGTGTCTGTCCACTTACTTTTCCGGTGATTGTACCCAAACGCAACCGCATTTATTCTAAACTAATATCGGAATTCATTGCAGCCGCACCATGGTGGGCAGGATACCATCCGGATATCCCCTGGGACAAATACCCTGATGCATGTTTTCTTAAAGATAATATTCTGGCTTTACCCGTTCATCAACTATTGGACACAGAAGATATCCTATTTATCGCCGATCGCTTAATAAAAAATATCCCATAAGGAAAGTCATATGGACATTTCTGTGGTAATCGTAAATTGGAATACGAAGGATTTGCTGATTGAATGCCTCCATTCTCTAAATAAAGTAACAGGAAACTTAAAAAAAGAAATAATCGTTGTTGATAATGGATCAAATGACGGCTCACAGGAAGCCGTTAAAACCGTATTTCCTGAAGTAAAAATTATTAAAAATAATGAAAATCTTGGCTTTGCAAAAGCAAATAATATCGGAATGAAAGCAAGCACGGGCAGGTATCTCTGTCTGGTAAATTCGGATGTTAAAGTTCTGGATGGTTGTCTTGAACAGTTGATGCATTATATGGATCAGGACACAGGCATTGGGATTGTTGGTCCCCAAATACTATGGCCAGATATGACATTACAAGATTCATGCAGAAAATTCCCCGGCTTGTGGAACAACATTTGCGATCTTCTTCATTTAAACAAACTATTCCCCAAATCCGATCTGTTTTCCGGCGAACATATGATGTTTTTCGATCATACGACTGCGAAACAAGTGGAAGGACTGGCAGGGTGTTTTCTAATGATTAGAAAGAGTGCACTTGAACAAGTGGGAATGTTTGATGAACAGTATTTTATATATTTCGAAGAAACGGATTTATGCAAGCGCTTCCGTGAAAATAATTGGAAGATCGTATTCTTCCCATATGCCCACGCAATACATTATGGACGAAAAAGCTCATCAAAGGATGCCTTAAGATTTTCATTTGAACAATTAAAATCAAAAATACAATACTGGAAAAAACATCATCGCCGACATGTGGTAATAATCATTCTATTTACTCTTTTAGTGCAGCACGGTTTTAAATTAATAACAGATACTATTTTATATGTTGCGGCACCCTCAAAGCGAGAACAAATCATCCATCGATTATTAAATAATTATTTTACTGCCAAGTACATCCTTACAGGGAAATATAGCTGCCATGAACAAAACATCTGATGAATATAATTACGTCTTAATAACAGCGGCACGAAATGAAGAAATGTATATTGAAAATACTATTAAGGCCATCGTTTCACAAACTATATTACCGGTTAAATGGATTATTGTTAGCGATGGCTCAACGGACAGAACCGATGAAATCGTAAGGCAGTATTCTACACTTTATAATTTTATCCATCTTATGCGCAGGAATATATGCATAAACACCCGGGTTGATTTTTCTTCCAAGGTTCAGGCAATCAAAAAAGGATATGAAAATCTTCGGAACACTGATTATAATTTTATCGGTATTCTTGATGGCGATGTAACTTTTGATTCCTGCTATTATGAAGATATTTTAAATAAATTTTCGACAAATCCAAGATTAGGAATCGCGGGAGGCATTATTCTTGATCAATACGATACTCATTATAGAAGAAGATCGCCGAATAATTTAAATTACGTATCCGGCTGTATTCAACTCTTTCGCCGTAAGTGCTATGAAGATATAGGTGGTCTCTTACCGATCAAAGAAGGCGGTGAAGATACGATTGCAGCTGTTAAAGCACAAATCAGAGGATGGGAAGTCAAAGCTTTCGAAAGCTTTAAAGTTTACCACCATAAACACAAACAAATAACGCAAGACAAATTAAAAGAAGCCTTTAGAACAGGTCAAATGTTTTACGCACTTGGTAGTCATCCACTATTCGAACTACTGAAAAGTATAAAATGTATCAGAATGAAACCTTATTTGTTGTTTGCCTTAATAAGAATGTATGGTTATTTACTGCCGTTTCTGAAGAATCAAAAACGACCGGTAACTGAAGAATTTATTCTTTTTCTAAGGAATGAACAGTTTTCTAAAATAAAAGTTCTTTTTAACAAGTCGAGTAAAGATCATGCGTAAGCATAGTAAAACAATATTTTTATTATTAGTTTTTTCTTTACTGTTATGCAATTCACCCATTGTCCTTTCCGCCACTTACTATATAGATTACGTCGATGGGAAAGATTCCAATAAAGGAACATCCAAATCGATACCATGGAAACATTGTCCGGGAATGCAAGGGTTCACAGGACATTATTCACACGTCGCAGGTGACAAGTTTGTGTTTAAGGGTGGTGTTGTATGGCCTTCGACAGTCATGCCTCTGATACTCGCTAATTCCGGTTCTTCAGATTCCTGTGATTTGACAAATAATATCGCCACATGCGATCAATACACTGTCGATTCGACATGGTATTCTGGTTCTTCATGGTCTCAACCGACTTTTGATGGTAGCGGTATTAAAGCAGGCATTTACGGCAAGGCAGGTAAATCGGAATATCTTATTATTAATAATTTGAAGTTAATTAATTTCGGATCTTATGCAGGGAAAGATAGTGTTGCCGCGATTACTTTAATCAAACCTAATCACACAGAAATTAAAAACAATTATATAGAGTCACGATGCAAAATTTGTATTCAATTAGCGGACAGCAGTTTTGAAAATACCAGCAATATACTGGTCCATGATAATATTATAAAAAACTGTTTTAAGCAGTTGACTTTTGATGGAGGCGGGAAAACCATTTATAAAATAAATTCTTTTAAAATATACAATAATCTATTTCAGGGAAATACTTTTTATCTCGGCGGGCAGGCACATTCAAATATTATACACATTTACTCTGACTCGACCTCAGAACCATTTACATTTACAAACTTAAAAATATATAACAATGTTATTTCCGGCCATTATCCTTATGGTTTTACGGCACAAATATACCTGGAAAGAGCTGCACAGTCAGCTTATATTTATAACAATGTGCTTGCCTTTGACAATTCCGTCGGTTCGGGATGTAGCGGCAAAAATTATTGTAACGGCATAGAATTCAGATATGGTGGTAGAGTTTATATTTATAACAACACAATAGCCTCTTATGGGACAAATATATCCAACAATTTAGCTCAGGGAACTGCTATCGTCGCAAGTCCGATATATTGTGAATATAAAGGAAATATTATTTATGGTACGAAGTCTATCGGACAACACTGCGAGTGTCGAAAATGTGTAAGTGATTATAATTTAATTTACCCATCATCCGGAAAGATAGGAACAACATCAAAAGGAATACAAAAGACGACTTGGACGGATTGGCAAGCATCCGGTTATGATACACATGGCATCAACGCTGATCCGTCATTTAATTCTTTTTCTGATTTTCAATTACAAGCAAATTCACCCGCGAGAAATGCTTTTCCAATAGAACAAACCCCGAGAGATATATTTACTACCGACTTATCGGGTATAACTCGCCCCGACAGTTCTGCGTGGGACATCGGCGCTCTTCAAAGATAAAATCATTCCATTATTAAAAACAATATTCCCCGATAGATATTTCTTAACGCCCTATCTATTCAGCATTATCGCTTCATATCTATGCTTTTTAAATCAACTTTTATGCAATATTGCATGTAATAAATCATTCAGAACATAAAGGTTTTATGGAAGAAACGACTACCGTCAATTTTATAGGCTTTTTTTTCATCATCTTATCATCTTTATTAATATTTTTTTTACCACGAAGACTTGCCATTTTTCCAATGCTTTTAACTGTTTGTTATATAACAATAGGACAAAGAATTGTATTTGCTGGTTTAAATTTCCCAATATTTCGCATTCTCATATTTTTTGGATTTTTGAGGTTAATTATCAGAAACGAGATATATTCTTTAAAATTGAACAATATAGATAAAGCAATAATATGGTGGGTTATCATAAGCATTGTTACCGGTGTACTGCTGGAAAAGTCATGGCAGGGATTAATCAACAGATTAGGATTAGCTTATAATGCTCTTGGCTGTTACTATTTGTTCAGATTTCTAATAAAGGATAGACAAGATTTAGCAGCTTTATTGAAAATGATAGCTATCATTATCTTGCCTTTGGCTATTTCAGTAGTTATTGAAAAAACAACAGCAAGAAATATATTTTCAATATTCGGTGGTGTTCCGGAGATTACAATTATCAGAAACGAAAAGCTACGGTGCCAGGGTCCTTTTCGCCATCCTATTTTAATGGGCACATTTGCCGCTACATTAATTCCAATATTTGTCAGCCTTTGGTTTCAAGACAAAGGAGGCAAGTTGTTTTCTATGATTGGAATTATATGCGCCACTGTAATCACATACGCTTCAGCATCAAGCGGTCCTCTATTTACATATATATTTGCGTTAATAGCATTATTTATGTGGCCAATGAGAAATAATATGAGAAGTGTACGTTGGGTTATATTAATAGGACTGGTGGCTTTAAATATGATTATGAAAGCACCTATTTGGTTCTTAATTGCAAGAATAGCCGAATTAACCGGAGGAACCGGTTGGCACAGATCAGAATTAATCGATACCGCCATCAAACATTTTAGCGAATGGTGGCTTATCGGTACAACGTATACTGCACACTGGATGCCATACACTTCCTTTGATCCCAATATGGCCGACATTACAAATCAATTTATTCTTGAAGGTGTTAATGGTGGCATTTTACGAATGTGTGCATTTTTAATAATACTTATCATGTGTTTTCGTGAACTTGGAATATCAAATATAACATTAAAAGATCAACCTATTGACTTGAAAATATTCAGTTGGTCATTGGGGGCTGCATTATTTGCTCATGTTGTGTCTTTCATGTCTGTGTCTTATTTTGATCAGATAATTGTTTTCTGGTATCTTCTATTAGCAATAATATCCATTTCAAGTAGCATAACAGCTAACCAGACTAAGGTAAATCAAGTACTCCAACAAGTTTAGTTTTTTTTACTTCAAAATATAATTCTCAATAATTATTTTCTAAATAATACCTTCCTAAGACAGGATATTACAATAAACTTGATAGACAATTTACGACGCAAATTAAAAATTCATAAATCATTAAATTTATTCGTACGTGCAGGAAGCATTCTTGCATTGGGAAGCTTTCTAGAAAACTTATTCAGGTTTTTTAGAAATATGATTCTAGCTAGGCTGCTAGCGCCAGATGCTTTTGGCCTTATGGCTACCGTTTTGGCGTCTGTTGCGGTAATGGAGGCATTTACTGAGATAGGACTAAAAGATTCAGTAATTCAGCATAAACAAGGAGGAGAAGAAAAGTTTATCAACATAATTTGGTGGTTTGCTTCCATAAGAGGCATCGTTCTTTACATGATAGGTTTTTTTTTAGCTCCGCTTATATGTGATTTTTACTCTAAACCCGAATTACTCTCATTGATAAGAGTTGGTTTTATCGCAATTTTATTCAATGGTTTAATCAGTCCCAAGGTATATGTTCTATTAAAAGAAATGCATTTAAAAGGTTGGGTTCTTTTAATGCAGGGCTCCGGCACGCTTGGCGTTATTATCACAATAACAATAGCTCTTTTTTACCCAAATACATGGGCACTTGTAATTGGCTATGTAGTTGAAGCTTTTCTCAGAAGTTTTCTGTCATTTATTTTTTATCCTATAAGGCCATCCTTTATTATTCATAAACCTTTTATGAATGACATTATGTTCTTCTCTAAAAAAATGTTTGGGCTACCTATTCTGATGTTACTTTTTGTGCAAACTGACATTTTCGTAATTGGTAAAGTTATGTCTATGACAGACTTGGGTTTTTATACGCTTGCAAAAAATCTTGCGGAGATGCCCAATACCTTTTTAACCAAATTTATTCAACCCATTATTTTTCCAACTCTAGCAAAAATACAGGATGACAAAGCCAAATTAAGGATAAGCATATTATCACTGACAAAATGGACTATGGCGTTTGGATTGCCTTTTATTGCTTTTCTAGTCATCTTTGCGGTTCCCATTTTATCCATAGTTTATGGTTCAAAATACATTATTGTTGCCATACCCTTTGGTTTTTTAAGTATTTCTAATCTTATACTATTATGTTCTTCATTCTTCATGAACACTTTTATTGCTGTAGGTCAACCAGACATTCACAGAAATGCTTCATTTATCAGAACATCTCTTTTCTTGATTATTATTTACCCTGCAACTCTCTTTGGAGGATTATCTGGTGCGGCATGTACCGTATTGTTAGTTATGTCTGTTCTTTTAATTATTCAAATTTTTTCGGCAAAACGCTTACTGCAGATTGGATACTTGGATTATTTTCATGCATCTTTAGAAGGCATAAAACTTTCTATTATTGTTATCTTACCCGGATATATATTAAATGTCTGTAACCTGACAGAAACTTTAACCGGATTTTTTATTGGGATAGTTCTATGTTTAATCTCATGGGGTTACGCAATTGTTAAAATGGTGCGGACATACAAAAAGGAACTTCTGTAAATGAAACCCGGAAAATGTCATTAACCTGAAAAATGACGGGTGGATAGAGCAGCATTGAAAAAGATATAGGGGCTTCTTCCTGAATTGGCACAAAGGAAGAAGCCCCTATATTTTACCCGCCTGCTTTCTTAAGTTTTCTCTGCTTTCATCCTACCAACTAAGTAAATAATATGCAGTAGCATTTTTCGCTGCGGTCATTTTTACAGTGCAGGTGCCCGTGCCGGTGCATGCTCCTGCCCATTTATAAAATTTGTATCCGCTATTTGCCGAAGCTGTCAATGTCACTGATTTTCCTGAACCGTAGTTGGCGGAACAGGTCGAACCGCAATTAATGCCACCGTCATTTGCAGTAATAGTCCCCGCTTTTGAAATGGATTTTCTAACGGTCAACTTGTATAAAACAGATGTGGTGAAAGTTGCTGTAACGGTTTTCGCTGAAGTCATAGATACGGTGCAGGTACCCGTGCCCGTGCATGCTCCCGACCAACCGGAAAAGATAGAACCGCTCCCCGCCACAGCCGTCAGAGTCACTGATTTACCGGATTCATAATTCACCGAACAAGTCGAACCGCAGTTAATAAGTCCGTCGCTGCCTGTAACAGTTCCTGTTCCCGTACCGGATTTTGTAACGGTTAAATTATATACTGTTGTGGCAAAATATGCGGTAACGGATGCTGCTGCATTCATAGTCACGGTGCAGGTGCCCGTGCCGGAACATCCGCCACCGGACCAACCGGTGAAAGTATATCCACTATTGGGAGAAACTGTTAATGTTACGGATGTTGACGGATAATAAGTCGCTGCACAGGTCGAACCGCAATTGATTTTACCATCACTACTTGTTACAGCCCCTGCCGCCGCGACAGATTTTGCAACAGTTAAAGTATATACGGGGATAAAAGTCGTCGTAACGGATTTCGCTGCCGTCATAGATACGGTACAGGTACCCGTGCCCGTGCATGCTCCCGACCAACCGGAAAAGATAGAACCGCTCCCCGTCACAGCCGTCAGAGTCACTGATTTACCGGATTCATAATTCACCGAACAAGTCGAACCGCAGTTAATAAGTCCGTCGCTGCCTGTAACAGTTCCTGTTCCCGTACCGGATTTTGCAACGGTTAAATTATACACAGGTATGGTATAGTTTGCTGTAACGAATGTCGCTTCGTTCATAGTCACGGTGCAAGTCCCGGTTCCTGAACATCCCCCTCCTAACCAACCTGCAAATGTATATCCGCTGTTGGGCGAAGCGGTTAACGTCACGGACGTTCCTGACTCATAATCAGCAGAGCAGGTTGAACCGCAATTGATACCCGATGGATTGCTTGCCACTGTACCATTAACAGATGTTACAACAAGCGTAGATTTATTTGTCGCTCCGTACTGATACGCTCCGATATCCCACGCTCCGGAACGGGGATTGCCATCTTTATCGGCTGGCCATGAAGCATCCATATCCGTATAAGCCGACAAATCCTTGCCGGTATTGATCGCCGGAGATTCCACTTGCAAGGTCAAATCACTGGTAGATGTATAAGAAGGGTCCATGTCTTTGTTGTGTAAATAGTCAGGATGATTTGATGCCCAAGTGCAACCACTAGCACATACGGTTGTGTAAGTGGTTATAGAGCCCCCACCACCATCCAACCATGCAAAATGATTTGCGGTATTATGGTAGAAGATATTGTAGTCATTAATAGCATCTGCTTCGTTAGCCCATGTCACATATTCATTAAGAATATGTTTTGCCGCACCTTTGAAAATATTATTCTCAACCTTAAAATTTGTGTAAGTTGCCATATGGGAAGATGAGCCATACATTCTTATCGGATAAAAATAGCCTGTTGTGCTGATAAATGAATTATTCAATATAAAGAAATCATCAACTCCACCCGCAGAATCTGCATTTTCTATTGCAATACCGATGGAACAATGCCCTCCGGTATTAGTCGGACTGTTGCGAAAAACATTATTATAAATTCTTACATGCTGCGTCTTATTACCGGTTGCGGTACTATTTTCCAAGAAGATTGTCTGATCTTCCAACTCTCCATTGTTGATAAATTCATTATTATAGATTCTTAAATACTGTATTCCGTTGTTGAGAATATGAATTGTATCGTAGGTCTGTGCAGCATCAGTCAGATCAAAGGAGTTATTATAAATATCAACGCCCCGCCCGCCGCCTGTAACAACGTTTACAGTAGGCGCAGTAACTGTATTATGGTGGATTTTAACCGCTCCATAGGTGGACGCAGTAGCACCGGAAACGTTCATTTCTGCGGTTCCTATATTGTCATGGAAATAATTATAAGCGGTTTCAAATGATGTTTGAAGGGCGGCATCAATGCAATATTTGCCACTTCCGTTCATTCCCGTAAATTCAACATATTGAATGACATTACCAGAACGTCCGGTATTGTATGCTATTCCGTAATTATTACCAATATCGAGTTTAATATTTCTAGTGTGATCAACAGATGTTTTACTACCATCAATAGTTGTATTTGTTGCTGACCCCATCCATATTACAGTGTCACCAGTCGCATCTAATTTAAATAAGACCAAACCATTGCAACCGGTGGAATCTGGAGAAGCTGAACACGGTTTGATATAAAGGCGATTTGACGCTGTTGTATGTATTACATCAAGGGATGTGGTATAAGTTCCGCCCATTAAATAAACCGTGCTCTCCTCGTCATCAACCGTTGACCAAGGAACACCGGATGGAGCGCACGGCGATTCTTTGGAGCATGTTGAACCGCTACCCGATGGGGAAACATAGTAATTTGCCGCAAAAACTATTTGAGAATATAAGAATATGAGCAGGCAAGTTACAAAAATTACGCCTATTTGACTTAATATTTTACTTCCTTTCACAATACAACCTCCATTTTTCTTTAACAGCAGCCGCAATAATGCACAAAAACGACACTATCTTACGTCTATCTGTTTCGTTATTCAGAATTGCTGGAGGGCTCTGAAATTGCCCGGCAGTTCTGCCACCATATCTTCTTACGAAGACTTAGGTCGGTAACTTTGCGTCCCACCTTTTCAGATGGTTTGCCCTTCTCAAGCTTTGGTGCTGTTAAACACCTTTTAAATTTGTTATTTTGTATTGGCAGGATTGCTGAACGTATCTTTTGACTTTGCCCGGCAGTTCTGCCACCCTATCCTCCTTTGAAGACTTAGGCCAGTAACTTTGCGCCCCACCCTTTCAGATGGTTTGCCTTTTTCAAGCTTTGGTATTTTTATACGCTTATAAAATTTTTTAATTTTGGCAGGATTGCTGGACGGAGAGATGTTATGAAATTGCCCTGCAGTTCTGCCACCATATCCTCTTTTTGAAGACTTAGGTCAGTAACTTTGCGCCCCACCCTTTCAAATGGTTTGCCTTTTAGAATTTACCGGAGAGATAGAAAAGCAATGTTTATGCCACAAAACAATATATTTAATTAATATATAATATTAATATCTTACATAAAGTGAAACTATTTGATACCCTCCAACCTTGGTCATTTTCCCTTTATATAGATTAAATTAACCAAAAAAGCAAGCGCAAGGAATAGCACTTGGGACGAGAGAGCAAGGAAAAGGGTAAGGGAATGAAATCAGTGCCTTTGTCGGAATAATTTACAAATATGAAAAATACATTTTGATTGCCAAAAACGGCATAAAGAAAGTGAATATTTCTGATAATTATTATTCAATTAATATCAATCACTTATAATCATTCCTGCCTTCATGGCATTATTATCACGCTTTATGGCATGGCAGTTGCTCTCTTATATAGAAAACACGAAAGAAGGAAAAAATAAATATATCTATTAACTTAAAGAGAGGGAAGATTATGAAAACAAAGTTAATTTCATGTTTGTTGGTGTTGCTGATGATGTTTGCATTCAGCACGGGAGCAAAAGCCGATTCATATTTTGGTCAAGTAACAATTACACCTGGTTATCCGTTTGTTGTAAATATTGTTGATAATGGATCATTTTTATCTTTCTGCTTGGAAATGGATGAAGCTATTGCTGGGGGCAATATATATAACGCATACCTTAACAATGCAGCAGTAGCGGGCGGTGTAGGTGGAGGAGAACCCGACCCTGTCGATCCTCTAACTGTTTATCTTTATACTAACTTTTTGTCAGGTGCAAGTTACAATCCACTTGCTCTGCAAGTAGCAATCTGGGATATCGAAGAGGAATCACCGTACGCTTTGGTAACTTACCAAAGCTATAAACCTTTAGCCGATACTTATATTGCTGATGCCATAACAGCGCTCGCTAATGGATGGCAACCCACAATTGGAGTATATGCTCTCAATCTCTACACACTTGATGGTGCTTTAGCGCAGGATTTCTTAAGCGTTCCCGAACCGATGACACTTTTACTGCTCGGACTTGGTCTACTGGGCATTGGCATTACAAGAAAAAGGTTCGCGAAATAAATACGTATCAATATAGTTCAATAAAAACCCGTTGTTAACAGCAGCGGGTTTTTATTGTTTTGTTTTATTTGATAAAATTACCGGTGTCGAAATACTTCACATTCTCATTTCAGCCGCAAATTAAGTTTAAATTGCCGTCATTATTAGTAAAATACTGAAAATGAGCGTTTGAACATAATTATTCCGCCTTTTTATGTCGGAATAATTTACAATTTTGACAATGGAGAGTAACAAGGGGTGGGGAGGAAGGAAAAAGGGACAACATTAAGAAACCGTGAATAGCCTATGGTGAATAGAAGGAACTTTTCAATATTCAAAGTTCAATATTTAAAAACACCGGCAAATGGTCAATAGCAAAAGGGGAAAGGAACCATTCAAAAAAATGTTCGCATTTTTCTATCTAATATATTAATATAATTGTTAAATAATGAATGAAGGTGAATATGAGAGAAGATTCTCTGGTTGTAAAAATCAAGGAATATCTCAGCGCCAGAAACATTGTTTTTATTCTAGCCATCGCAGTGGCATTGCTCATGGCTTATTTGCCGATCAAAGTTCTTTATTCATCAAATAAAAGTGAATACTATTCGCATATAGTGTTAATACCTTTCGTAAGCATTTATCTTATTTACATTAAACACAAAGAAATCTTTGCACAAATAAATTATTCCTTTGTTGCAGGAATTCCCATTTTAATCTTGAGCATTTTTCTCTTTCTGGGCGGAATCATGTGGGGCACATCGTTCGATAAAAACAACTACGCATCACTTATTTTCTTTTCTATCTTCATTTTTATAAACGGAGCTTTTATCCTTCTTTACGGTCCGCAGGCTTATCGAAGCGCTTTATTCCCTTTTCTCTTTTTAATTTTCATCGTTCCGATCCCTACGGCACTTATGGACAATATCATCTATTTTTTACAGGTCGGCTCGACAGAATTTACAAATCTTTTATTTCTGGCCTCGGGTGTGCCTTTTATGAGAGACGGTTTTGTCTTTCAATTGCCGAATGTCAGTGTCGAAATAGCCAAACAATGCAGCGGCATCCGGTCAAGCATGGCTATTTTCATTGTCGCCATTCTGGCCGGTTATATGTTTTTGAAATCTTACTGGAAAATAATTTTCCTGGTGATCTGTGCTGTTTTAATTGCCATGTTAAAAAACGGCATCCGGATTTTAACGCTCTCCCTTATGGGAAATTATGTTGATCAGCGAATTCTTTCCAGCTCTCTGCATAGAGAAGGCGGCACGCCTTTTTTCATTCTGGCGCTGTTGCTGCTGGCCCCTATATTGTTTTTTTTAAGAAGATCCGAAAATCGTAATTCAACAAATTACTGACAGTGAACGGCCCGTTTTCTATTTAAAGTAAAAATTAAAATTTTTAATTAAACAACAAAAATAGAAAAAAGAATTTACGGACTAATTATGGCTTTTAATGTCGGGATCTCATTTGCGGCGGCTTGCATTACTTTTGCGGTAATGGCCGCTGGCATTTACCGCGGACCGCGTTCCTTTACTCAAGGCGTATTCGCCTTCGGAATGCTGCTTTTGTCTCTGGAAGCGATCTGCACAGGTTTTGTATATCAATCAAAAACGCTTTCCGACTTTCTTTACTGGCAGCGGCAGTTGTTTATCATATCATCAATTGTGCCTGCCGCCTGGCTGCTTTTCAGTATCAGCTTTGCCCGGGCCAACTATTTTGAACAGATATCCAAATGGAAGTGGATTTTAATGCTGGCGGCGGCAGTTCCGCTTTCCCTGATAATTTTCTTTCCTGACGACTTTATTTCCTTAGTTCTGGCTCCGCGGAATTCGCAAACTTTGTTTATCCGGCTGGAATGGCCCGGTTATCTATGGCACATTGTATCGGTGATTGCATCCATAGCGATTCTTATGAACATGGAAAGAACTTTCCGTCATTCCACCGGTCATATTCGCTGGCAAACTAAATTCATGTTTCTGGGCATCGGCGGTATTTTCGGGATAAGGCTTTTTACGGACAGTCAGGTCGTCCTTTTCAACGGCGTGGATACAGGTCTTTATGTAGTTGATCTGGGCGCTCTGCTGATTGCCGACATTTTTATCGTGCGGTCGTTGTTTCGCGGCAGGCCGCTTAATGTCAGCATTCAGCTTTCGCATCAGTTTCTCTACACATCTTTTACTATTCTGATTGTCGGCATTTATTTTATATCGTTGGGAATAATTGCCTGGGTTTTACTGCATTTCGAATGGCTTAAAAATGTCAACCTGATTATCTTTCTGGTTTTTGTGACGATCATTTTTCTGGCTGCCTTCCTGCTCTCCGACCGGTTACGAACAAAAAGAAAACGTTTCATCAGCCGCCATTTAAAACGCCCGCAATATGATTATCAGAAAATATGGGAAGACTTCACCCAGAGGACCGCCTCCGTCACAAAAACCGACGAGTTGTGCAGCAACATTGTCAAGATGGTTTCGGATGCCATGGGGATTCTTTCCGTCGGCATTTGGCTTGTTGACGAAAAGCAGGAGCAATTATTTTTCGGCGGGTCAACAGTCTTTACGGCGGATCAAATAAAAGGAATGAATGTTTTCAAAGAAGGCGGAACGCAAATGATCCGTGCCCTGACCAATCAAAGCATGCCGCTTGATCTGAAAGGGCGTGAAGACGACTGGGTTTCCGATCTGGCTCATATTTATAAACTGGAAACCAGGGAATCGCGTATTCGCTACTGCGTTCCTCTCAATGCCGCAGGACAGCTCATCGGAATAATGACCTTGAGCGAAAAAGTATTTTATGAACCGCTGACCTTCGAAGAATCGGATCTGATAAAAACTATCGCGGACCAGGCCGCGGCCGCTCTGCAAAACCTGCGACTGTCCGAACGCCTGCGTCAGACCAGGGAACTGGAGGCATTGCAGACGATGTCGTCCTTTTTCATGCACGATTTAAAGAATCTGGCATCGAAACTTTCTCTGGTCATGCAAAACCTCCCTCAGCATATGGACAATCCGGAATTCCGCAGCGACGTTTTAAAAACCATTGCTCAAAGCGTATCCAAAATCAACAAAATCAGCAGTGGTCTTTCTCTTTTAAGTCAAAAAATCGACCTGAACTTTGTCGAGACAGAGATAAACGACCTGGTCAGAAAAGTGGTCACGGATGTAAAGGAATATGTAACGATTCCGGTCAATCAGAATCTGGATGAGCAGATACCCCTGATTTTTATTGATCAGGAACAAATGCACAAAGTTCTTGAAAATCTTCTTATAAATGCATACGATGCCACAGGGAAAGATGGTAAAATCTCTGTTGCCACAAGTTTTCAAAATAACCTGGTGGAAATTTCCGTCAGCGATAACGGCTGTGGAATTTCCAAAGAATTTATAGAAAAAAATCTTTTCCGTCCTTTTCAAACAACAAAAAAACAGGGGATGGGCATTGGTCTTTATCACTGTAAAACAATTATTGACGCGCATGGCGGTAATCTTAACGTAGAAAGCGAGGAAGGCAAAGGAACCGTATTCAAAATAATACTGCCGACCGGCAGAAACCTTGTATAACTGAAATTAACGAGGTATTATTTTGCGTAAGCCAAAACTGTTAATTGTCGATGATGATGAAGATCTGCGCACGCAGATGAAATGGGCGCTGACAGCGGACTACGAAGTTTATATGGCTGAAGACCGGCCAAGCGCCGTCGCCATTATCAACAAAGAGCAGCCGCCCGTCGTCACGCTGGATTTGGGACTGCCGCCGAATCCTACCGGCGTTGAAGAAGGATTTGCTGCTTTAGAATACATTCTTGATGAACAAAGTCACACAAAAGTGATTATCATAACCGGACGAGGCGAGAAAGAACATGCTCTGCGCGCCGTTGAAAAAGGCGCCTACGACTTCTTTTACAAACCGATTGAACTGGACGAGCTGAAAATCGTGCTCAAGCGGACATTTCACGTGGCTCAACTGGAGAAGGAGCAACGTGAGCTGCGCCAACGTCTAAGCGGCGATACTTTTGAAGGCATGAGCGGAATTTCCCCCAAAATGCAACAGGTCTTTTCCGCCATCCGCAAAGTAGCCACAACCGATGCGCCCGTTCTAATCAGAGGCGAAAGCGGCACCGGCAAAGAACTGGTTGCCCGGGCTATTTACCGGTTGAGTATCAGGGAATCCAAACCCTTCATTCCCATCAATTGCAGCGCCATTCCCGAGAATCTCATCGAAAGTGAACTTTTCGGCCATGAGAAAGGAACATTCACCGGCGCGCATATGCAGCGCAAAGGAAGATTTGAAATGGCCGAAGGGGGAACTCTTTTCCTTGATGAAATCGGTGATCTTCCCCTGACACTCCAGGTAAAGCTTCTTCGTTTTCTACAGGAAAAAAAGATAGAACGTGTCGGCGGCCGGGAACAAATTGAAGTGGACGCCCGGGTTCTGGCGGCAACCAATCGTGATCTGGAAGAAGCAATGAAAAATGCGACCTTCCGGGACGATTTATATTATCGACTCAGCGTCATCAACATTTCTCTTCCCGCATTGCGGGAAAGAAACGGCGATGTCATTCTCCTGGCTAAAATATTTCTTGATCGCTACTCAAGTGAAAATAGAAAGAAAATTAAAGGATTCAGCAATCTGGCATTGGAAGCCATTGAGCACTACTCCTGGCCCGGAAATGTTCGCGAACTGGAAAACCGGATCAAACGGGCGGTGATTATGTCCGAGGGTAAAAAAATTACGGTGGAAGACCTGGAAATGGAGTCAACCGAAGGCAGAAAAGAGTGCATGGTGCTCAAGGACGCCAGAGAAAATCTGGAAAAAGAGCTCATTTTAAAAGCCATAGCCCGGAATGAAAAAAATTTGACCAAAGCGGCGTCGGAGCTGGGAGTCAGCCGTCCCACTTTATATGACTTAATGGAAAAATTGGGGATTCCAAAGTAAACGTTTACATACGCATCCCGTCCCGGAATATTTTCACGCAGGAATTCACAACGGCACTGTCGTAAAGAATTCCTTTATTTTTCTCGATTTCCTCCAGGGCGACATCAAAATCGAGAGCCGGACGATAGGATCTCCGTGAAACCATGGATTCCACGACATCGGAAACGGCCAGAACCCGGGATTCCATGAGAATTTCATCTCCCTTCAGATTTCGCGGATAACCTGAACCATTCATCCGTTCATGATGCTGGTAAACTATTTCCGCCAGAGGCCAGGACGATTCCACATTTTTCAGCATCTCGTATCCGCTTCGGGAGTGTTCCTTAATCAGAGATATTTCGATATTTGTCAGTTTGGAAGATTTGGACAATATTTCAGCAGGTACGGATAATTTCCCGATGTCATAGACAGCGCCGGCCATCCTGATTCCATCCTTTTGTACCTGATCCAATCCCATATCGTTGGCAATGGCATAGGCAAGATTTGTGGCACGGAGCTGATGCCCCTGTGTGAAGGGCTCTCTGGTCTCCACAACAGAGACCACTACCTGCATGCTGGCATCAATGGCCTTTCGGAGACTTTCAATGGTCTGTTTAAATTTCGTTTCTTCCCGATTGCGCTCAATAATGATCTGATGCAGCTCTTCCAGAACAGCTTCTCTCTGGGATTCTGCCTGTTTTTGTTTCCTTTTAATTTCCTCGTTTTTCAATTCCCTGGCTATGGCCGGACATAGACGGGAAAAATTATTCTTCATGATAAAGTCTTTAGCACCTGTGCGCATGCAATCTGCAGCAACATCTTCACCGATAGTTTCGGATAAAATTATCACGGGAATATCTATATTTTCTTCTTTTAACACGGCAATGGCGGAGAAAGCATTAAATTCCGGCATGTCGTAATCACAAAGCACAATGGCCCATTGTTTCTCCCGGACAGCTTTTTTCATCGTGAAAGAATTATCCACCCTTTGGTAAACAGGATGGTACCCGTTTTTTTCAAGCTCGTTTATTATCTGAGACGCATCCCGCTCCGAATCATCAACTATTAATACTTTTAAAGATTGATTATTTATTTGCATATTTAGTTCCTTTTTTTTAATAATTCCTTTAAATTAATTCTGTGCAAATATAATACCAAATCATTAATTCCCTGTTTTTGAAAAAGGATAATTTGGCGTTTAATTTTCGACAGTAATTCTTCAAATTATTTAGATACTTACGAAATAATACCGGATTTGTAATGAACCAATTATGTAAAAAATTTAAATATATAGATTAAGACATTTTAAAATGTAAAGAATATCGACACAGGAACTCGAATTTTTAGAACCGAATCATCGTTTCTTTGTTTAGACATCTTAATTATTGCTGTTTCGTCGGCACAATAATCCAAGTGTTAGGATCACGATAATTCAAAAATGAATTATTCAACATTTATTGATTACTACATCTATGAAGGTTATAAATAACTGTAAATAATTTCGACAATACAATATATTTTTTACAGGGATAAAATCACTGATAATAATTCAAATACGATCTATGTTAGAAACTCATTGGAAAGCATTATATATGAATCGGCATGACAATATTCTTTGACTTGCGTATATTAAAAAGGTATTTGATAGTCATCAATGTTTCAAAAAATTCCGTTAACGCAGAAGCTGAACAAAAAATAATCATAAGGAGTTTGATATGTTTAAAAAAATTGTTTTAGCCGCTGTCGGGATTGTCATTTTATCAGCAGCAGTCATTCTCATTGTTTTATCTACCATAGAATCTCCGATAGACCCGGTCGCTTACGAGGCTCCCGAAAAACCGGAAATGACAGGGGCGCTGGAGCCCAATGATCTTCTGCAAAAAGCGGAACTTCTGGCCCAAGGTAAAGTCAATTCCCCCGAAGAGGTTGCGGTGGATAAGAATGGGCGCATCTATTTCGGAACACCGGAAGGAAAAATATCACGGCTTCTTCCCGATGGCGTCATTGAAACTTTCACCACGACGGGAGGGCGTCCTCTGGGCATGAAGTTCGACCCAAAAGGCAATCTTATTGTTGCAGATGCCGGCAAGGGTCTTCTTTCGGTCGATCCCAAAGGTTCAATTATGATTCTGGCAACATCGGCTGACGGCGTGCCGTTTAAATGTACAGACGCGCTTGATGTCGCAAAGGACGGAACTATTTATTTTACAGATGCATCCGATAAATTCCCGTTAAAAGATTATCTGTTCGATATGCTTGAAGCACGACCGCATGGCAGATTCATGCGCTATGATCCCGCCACCGGCACGGTGACAGTGCTGCTGCGCGGACTTAATTTCGCCAACGGAGTCGCTCTGTCTCAAAACGAGGATTTTGTGCTGGTTAATGAAACTTACAAATACCGCATTCACCGTTTCTGGCTTACCGGAAGAAAAGCGGGAACCAGTGACATATTTATCGAAAATCTTCCGGGTTTCCCGGACAACATTTCATCAAACGGAAAGGGTAAATTCTGGCTGGCTCTTTTCACCGTCAGAAATGATATGCTCGATACCCTGCACAAATATCCGAAGATTAAATCTCTGTTGAGCAAGTTACCGGCATCGCTGTGGTCCAAATCCAAACGGTACGGATTCGTTGCGGCCCTTGATGAACGTGGAAACATCACAGAAACGCTTCAGGATCCGTCCGGAAGGAATCTTTTCGACATAACGTCCGCACAGGAGTACGATGGGTATTTATATTTGGGCAGCCTTCACGCGGACCGTATAGGCAAACTGAAGATCGGAGAATAATCAAGGCAAGAACTTCTTCTGAACGCCTTTTCCATAGTCCATAAGATGCTTTTCAGTTCCTGCGTTGAATTTTATTAAAAATGGAAGTAATTGTTTGTTAAGAGTCTCTTCTCTTAACAAACAAAATTACATCATTTCAATCCGTTCCAAATATAATTCGCGCTCTTTATTTATAGTTAAGATTGTCTTGACAGACAAGACCGCTTTCCCCTATACTTTTTTATAAAAAGGATTTCCATATCGACCGAAGCCTGTACTGTGGTTAGCTGAAAATTCGAATCATAATTTTCTTATTAAAAGCTGACGCATATGGAATGATTGGAATGGCAAAAGACAGAATGATTTCATATTGGCATGCCTCAACAAATTTCCCCATCGCTTATTACGCAGAATTTCTTACAATTGCGTGTCAATATAGAATAATAATCTATTAATAAACGGTGTATGGATGAACGTCAGAGATCGGAGTCAGGATGATACAAAAAAATTATTCGCCAATTTGTTGCTGACGTGTAAAAATGTATCTTTGTATCCGGAAGGACACATCATCAGCCTGAATTCCATCAGGCAGTTTCACGAAACGCTGGAAACCTTCATTCGTCAATACGGCGATATCAAAATCGAAGTTGAAAGAGATCATGTTATTTGTCAGGGAGTAGAGGTTCATAAGGGATCTTATGAAGAAGGTACGCTGCCTTTCACGCTTTTCCGCGACGGTATACGATGGCTGGAATTCTCCGAAGGAATAAAGCTGGAAGAAACCAGGGAAGTATTATCCATTATTCACAGATATTCGGTACTAACAACGGAACCGGAAGGAGACATCGTAACTGCTTTCTGGGAAGCACATTTTGACCATGTGCTTTATGAAGCCGACGATTTCTTTGCGGAACAAACGTCTGAGGAGATTGACAACTTCTCAGAATCGGAAACATCCTCCCTTACTGAAGAAGATGAAATCGAAACTGAAGATAAATCGGCGGCGGTTAACGGTCCCACCATTGGTAAAACGTCGTGTGGCGGTCTCGCCATTAATCCGGCCGATTTCGTGCTGACCTCCCAGGAGCAATTAGAATTGCAGGAGATGGTCTCCCGTGAGGAAAGAATATCCACCACAGAACATCTGAATATGCTCTTGGACATGCTTCTGCAGTTTCAGGAAGAGAAAGATTTCAGTATCGTTCTGGGGGTTTTGTCTGAAGAATTTGAAGGATCTTTTGGCGGCCACGATTTTGAAGCCGCTCTCATCATTCTCAACGGAGTGCGCAAGGTTCTGGATAGCGGACGTCTACGCACGCCCTCGGCAAGTTCGCTGATAGAATCTTTTTATAAGGATATCTCTTCCGACTCCAAATGCTTAAAACCACTGGAAGAGATTTGGAGTAGCTTAAATGTACAGCAGACGGAAATGCTGAAAGGGATTTTTCAGCATCTGAATCCAAGATCCGTTACTACTCTAATGCATTTCCTGCTCTTAGGACAGTCGTCACAACTTCAGCAAATAACTGAAGATACCATTGTTTCTCTTGCCTCTCAGGACATAAGCTGTCTGGAGCCACTGATTAATGATCGGGACGAAAAAATAGCCGAGAAACTTGTTTCCGTCCTATCCAGACTAAAAGCGGATTCATCCTTAAAATATATGATGAAGCTGGCCCGTCACTCATCGGCATCGGTTCGCCGGATGGCAGTTAGAGCGATTGGTCAGGCATACGGCAATCAGACGGCGGCAATATTTGAATTCATCGATGATCAGGATGCTTCCGTACGCCGTATAATTCTAACGCAACTGGGACAATCCAGAAGCGAAATCGCCGAAGATCTTCTGATGCAATATCTTCAAAACCGGAAATTCAGCGCTTCGCAGACAGAGCATATTATGGATTGTTTCCGAACGTTGGGTAAATGCGGATCGCTGCGCTCCGTTCCCTTTCTTCGTAAAACACTGCTGCATCACAAATGGAAGAAGTCCGCATACAGTGAAGGAGCCGCGTTGGCGCTGGTCGCATTGAAAATTCCGGAAGGCCGGCAAGTTATCGAAACGGCCGGTCGAAGTTTTTATCCCGGACTGCGCGGTGTCGCGCGTGAAGCGGGAAAAGAATTTTTTCAAAAAAACAGGGGAGGACGATAATCATGTCGGAGCGGCAATCGGTTCCGGAGCGTTTGGGCCATGATTTTCTGAGAGCCCTGTATCATATGATCAATACTGTCCGCATGTACGAGGATAACAATCAGCTTGTCCGGATGAGTGTCAACTCATTTCAGGACATCCTCAATGAACTGACCGTCAGTGGGGATATCAGTATCCATCTTTATCGCGGCCGCTTTCATCTGGGAGGAGAGAAACTTCCCTACCGCAGGGATGCGGCATTCGTTGTTTACAATATGGTGGAGTTTTTTTCGAAACGAAGCATCGGAAGTCTGAATTTTCTAAAGTCGTCACGCGATACTTTACCCGAAAATATTATGACATTTACACGCTTGTTCAATGATTCGGTCAAGCATAACAATCCTCACCAATGGCTCGAACAAAAATTAGATGAACAGGATTTTTCATGGGTACAAACCTTTCCACGGCACGACGAAGATGCAATATTCGGCAGCGAAAGCATAGAAAATGAACGGTACGAGAAGGCGCGAAAAAAATATTTTCTTGCAATCGAAGCGGTGAGAGAAGTAGCGAATAAAGTATCTCAGGGAATGGTGGGGATACGCAAGAGCAGACGTATAGCCCAAAATCTCGTGGATATGATCAACGAAGATGCAACCCTGATGATCGGATTAACAACCATTAAGGATTATGACAATTATCTATACGCTCACTCCGTCAATGTCGCCCTTTTGGCGACCTGCCTGGGCAGGCATATTGAATTATCGGATATTGCACTTGAACATTTGACCATCTGCGGTCTTTTTCACGATTTGGGAAAGGTAGATGTACCCAAAAAAGTTCTCCTAAAGCACGGAACGCTGTCCGATGAAGAATGGGATCTTTTAAAAGCGCACCCCATCACCGGTGTCAGAAAAATTCTCATGTTGAATGCCACACCCTCTTTGAGATCGAGAATTATCTTCGGTCCGTTTGAGCACCATTTGAATCTGGATATGACCGGCTACCCAAGAACTACGTTTACAGGACATCTCAGCCTTATAGGCAAGATTATCCATATCGCCGACGTCTATGAAGCAATGACCGCCGAAACGGTTTACCGGCCAAAATCTTTCACTCCTGATGAAGCGCTGAGAAATATGTGGAGTGAGGCCGGGAAAAGTTTCGACAAAATTTTGCTGAAGCGTTTCATTCATATGATGGGGATTTATCCCATCGGCTCCATTGTAGAACTGAGCGACGGAGGCATGGGACTGGTAATGGATTATCCCGACGAAAATGAACGCAGTCTGCCGCTTGTTTTACGTCTGGTAGATGATGGCAACGGCAATTGGCAGCGCGGGGAAATGGTTTATCTGGCCGACCAAATCACCGAGTATGGTTCGAACAGTTTAAGCATTATCCGGGGAATTCCACCGGCCCAACTTCGTATAAATCCCGCAGAGTTTTTCCTGCGTATAAAGTGATATGACTGATTAAAGAAAATGAGTTTTAAATTAAGTTTTCTCGATAATTATGATAGTAAAATAAAAAGTTCTTAATATTATTAACGGGGGAGAGACTATGCAAAAAGTTATCATTTTCGTTTTTCTTGTTTTGATTCTGATCTGCTCATGTTCAAAACCTTCTGAAAATGTGGATGATTTGATTAACGAGGCGAATCTTTTATGGGATGGCAAACAATACACCGATCCGCAAAAAGCGCTGGATTTTTTGAATAAGGCTATTAAATTGCAGTCGGACTATGCCGAAACCTACAATCAGCGCGGTGTCGCTTATAAAAATATCGGAAATAATAAACTCGCCCTTGAAGATTTTAATGAGGCAATTCGTCTTCAGCCTGATTTTGTTCTGGCTTATTACAACAGAGGCACCGTTTATAATAATCTCGAGCAATATAAGGAAGCCATCGCCGATTATAATGAAGCCATTCGCCTGAAGCCTGATTATGCCGAAGCCTATAACAAGAGAGGAATCAATTATAATAAGCTGAAAGAATACAAACTGGCCATTGAGGACTTTAATAAAGCCATCAAGATCGATTCCAATAATGCCAACGCTTATAATAATCGCGGCCTTGCTTATTTTATGCAGGGAAACGATAGACAGGGATGCGTCGATGTGAAAAAAGCCTGTTCATTGGGATTCTGCAAAGCGCTGGATCTTGCCAAAAGCCGCGGATATTGCCAGTAATCAGGTATTATCGGATAAATAATTATCGTTTTTATTTATCTCCATTGAATCGAAGTAAAATTTTTGTCTAGAAATAATGACATGCGAGTTATAAGGAACATCTTAATGAATATTCTTAATTCATATCAACAACCTCCAAATATAAGAATTTTAGGTCTCAAACGTTATCAGGCTGCTTATTCACTAAACAGACTTCCTACCGGCGTGGACAATGTTCATTTGGATGTTCATATAAGCAATCAGGTTCACAGCGCTTTAAAAAAGACAGCGTTCGTTTTAATGATTAAACACAGCGGAACGGAAATCTTTTTTAAAGACTATAAAAAAGATTCTTGTGAAATTGAGAAAGAATCCTTGCGACGAGTTTGCAACGATATTCTGCTTGACGGCATCAACAAAGCGAAAGTTGCGTCCGAAGTCCAAATAGATTTTCTTGCACAGACGGCGCTGACTAAATTATTTTTAGCGGAAATCAAGGTTCAGTATAAAAATATCGTGGCTCAGATTGAGCCTCTGGTCAGAATGTATCAACTTTCTGCAAAGCACGACCAGAATGATGTTTTCTTTATTAAAGACAAGCTGTCGGAAATAAAGCTTCATTATAATCAAATTACTCGTCTGGCAGGAAAAGAATTATTTGAAATACTGGCTGATATTAACAACAGAAACTTGACAAATATGAGGGAAACCCACTTCCCCCCCGGTGACATTTTACCGAGTCATTTTTTCACGAATCCTCTTTTCCATGCAAATAACCCTAATGATGATTTTTTCCTTATTGAAGAATATGTCCTTATGGGACAGAGATCCGAGGACGTGGATAACTACAAAAGCGTCAAGCTGATCGTCTATGAACTGCTTAGCGGAATCGACTTAACAAACGAAATTTTCACCAATGACGATAAAGAAAAAGGATTTCAAAAAGGGCTTTTCGATTCTGAAAACCAGGCGTTCGATTCATTAATAATGAACCCCGATAACGTTGACCGGATGTTCAACTATTTCGATTCGCAGGAACGATACGAAAAAGCAAAAAAGGCAAAGGAATCGGAAAATATTCTTGAGCAACTGAAAGAAAAAATTGAAAATCAGAAAAAACTGCTTAATCTTTTTTATCGTAAATTTAAGAGTTCCGGGATTATCAGACAAATAGTCGCAAATTTCGAAATGAAATCGGTTTATGAAAAATACTGTCCTCCGATGTCACCGAGGCAGATAAGAGAATTTCTGGTTAATTTCTGGACAAGAACATCCATGAGAACCCAGCAAAAACGTCTTAGATCTCTTTACGGCAACGAATTCTCTCTGGAACCTCTCCTGCAGACGGTTAAACGGATTAGAGAAAGTTCGTTAAAAGAGAAAAAACAGTATTTGATCATGTTCCTCAAACAATTTTCCACGTATCATAGAGATCTGCATAATTTCCGCATCATTAAAGAAGCCATGGACTCCATCTATCTCATTACAGAAGAAAAAATCATTTTATTATCGCGTGAAAACCGCTCCCTTTTCGAGTTCCTGCTTCCTGATGAACGAATCAAAGAAGAAAAACCCATAGCCAATCATGTCATCCTCAAAGCTGATATACGCGGTTCCATGGCCATAAATCACACCATGAGAAGCAAGGGACTTAATGCGGCATCATATTTCAGCCTGAATTTCTTTGATCCCATTTCTTCAATTCTTTCCGAATACGGAGCGGCTAAAGTATTCATCGAAGGCGATGCGATTATTTTATCGATATTCGAAAATGAAGATACGGAACAGATAAATTACAGCGTAGCCCGGGCCTGCGGCTTAGCCATCAAAATGCTGCAAATTGTCCAACGTTACAATGAAAAGAATAAAGAAAATAATCTTCCGGCGCTTGAACTGGGCATTGGGATCTGCTACTGCCAGGGGCCACCGGCTTTTCTATTCGATGGTGATTCCAGAATAATGATCTCCCCGGCCATCAATCAGGCGGACCGTCTGTCCAGTTGCGATAAATTACTGCGCAAAATATTTAAAAGTCAGGAAGATCTCTTTAATCTGTTTGTTTTTGAAAATGAATCGGAAGAACTTCCCGAAACCGAAGGAGATGATTCTACTTATCGATATAATGTCAACGGGATTGAACTCAATGAAGAAGGCTTTAATAAGCTTGCCAAAGAAATCAACCTGCAAATATTCGATCCTCCGGAAAAAGATAAAACGATGAAATTTTATGCCGGCAAGGTTCCCTTAGCGAACGGGAATTATCAACGCATTGTCCTTCGGGAAGCGGTAATTCATAAAGTACAAACAAACGCTTTGGATGTAACCGGGAAAATAGCTAAAAAATACTATGAAGTTTGCACAAATCACAAAATTTACAATTTCGTAGAAAACAAATCCTGAGCAAACAAGTCCTGCGTACACAGAGGGTCAATATAAATTTCGCAGAATTGCAAATTCACTCCTCCATTCATATCATTTTAAAATTTACTCCTGTCCACGAAAATTACTTAAAAATATTGATATATTTTATGAATTAAGATATTAGCAGCAAAACAATGACAAATAACGACGGCGAAAACAAAACTTACCCGGGCTACCGTTTACTTTTGGCAATAGCTTTTCTGGCCGGCTTTGTCAGTCTGGCCTACGAAATTGTTGCCACAAAAGTTCTGTACTACTTTTTCAACGAGAGCACCATCACTGTTTCCAGCGTTATCTCCATCTTTCTTTTCGGCATAGGACTGGGAAGCTTTATTTTCAGCAGGTTTGAAAAAAAAATCTCCGATAAAAAGAAATTCCTTCTTTTTGCGCAACTGCTTATAGCGCTTTACGCGGTTTTTATTTTTCCTAACTTTGATCTTGTGCCCTATATCTTCAATCTGCTCTATCCGCTGTTCGGAGATTCTGTAAAAATGCTGCTCCTGAACAAACTCATCATCAGTTTTTTCTACCTGATATTTCCAACCGTATTAATGGGTATGGTTTTTCCGGCCATTATCGTCATGTCTATTGACAAAATAGAGCAGCTACCCGAAAAAATCGGAGTCATATACAGTTTTGATCTCTTCGGCGCCGTTCTGGGAGCGCTGATCAGCGGATTTCTTTTTATTCCGTTTTGGGGCATAAAAACCCTGATATTTTTTTCCGTCCTGATAAATCTGCTGATTTGTCTTCTTATCTTCTTTCAAAAAAACAAAAGATTTGCATTGATGGTGCTCGGCTTTATATTTGTTGCGCTTTTCTTCTATCTGCTGGTAAATCCTTTTGACAGCAGCGCCAACATATTTTCAAAAAAGGAAGTGAACGAAAAATATATACCCAAAGATAATCTTCTCTTTAAGAATAAAAATGATTCCAAATATTTTCAGAAAGTAAAGATTAAAGAAAAAATATTTTTTTCTCATTCACCGTACGGAGAATTAAGCGTGTTTGATGAGGTTTTTGATAATGAACAACACCGATATCTCTATATTGAAACAAGGATTCAATGTTCTACCGCCGGACTCCAGCAAAAAGAAGTAAGCGAAATTAACTTTGCCAATATGTCGATTGATGCTTTGAATAAAGATCATCTTAAAGTTTTAAGTATCGGTCTCGGATGCGGATTTACGCTCAATGAAATAGCCCAAAACCCTAAAGTTCAAACCGTAGACGTGGTGGAAATAAATCCTATGATGCCCCAGGCAACGAAATGTTTCAGTGAATTTACGGATAACGTGCTGGAAAATCCGAAGGTCCATCTTATTTTCAATGACGGTTATAAATATCTGCTCGGCACCAATAAAAAATATGACCTTATTATCATGGATATTGATCATCCGTCTCTTATTTATTCCAGCAATTTATACACTCTTGAGTTTTACAAACTTGTCAGAAATGCTTTGAATAAAGACGGATTGTTCACTCAATGGTCGTACAGACCGATACCTGATGCCCAGATTATCAACTACAATACTCTTAAAACCGTATTTCCTGAAGTTTTTCCAAAAATATCGGGAGTATTTAATGATCTTTATTATATTGCCGGTGAAAAAGATATTCCGATGAATGAAAGCGAAAAGAATTTTTTAAACCGCATGTTAAGCATCAACGATAAAAGACTTAATACCCTGAACAATCCTTTCTTCGGAACGGAAATGATGCTCAGGGAAATGTTTAATGTTAATTAATACGGATACAACATTTTTCTGCTGATCAATAAAAAAATGACGGAGTTTGAAAATGAAAAAAATAACAGCATTAATAATTGTATTATTTCTCACAGGAATGATGACTTGTCTGGCCGACGCGGCTACAATCGGTTACATTGAAGTTCAAAAAGTTTTTTCGAGTTATGAAAAAACAAAAAAAGCACAGGAGCAGATGGCCAGGAAAGAGAAGGAAATTCAGTCTGAAATAGAAAAGAAGCAAAAACAGCTGGAAAAAGAAAAAGCAAAAGGCACATCCGATAAAGAGCTGAGAAAAATGGTGGAAAAATTTGAAAAAGAACTGGAGCCCAAACGGAAAGATATCACAGAATCACAGCAGAAATTAACTCAGGAAATAGAAGAAGACATCATTAAGGCAAGTGAAGAAATCGCTAAAAAAATGAACCTGGAAATCGTTATTAGTAAACAAGTTGTCATTACCGGAGGTGTTGACCTGACGGATAAAGTCATTGAGCTTCTCAATAATAAATAAACTTCAGACAAAAAATCAGCTGTGGTAAAATTATTATAAATAACTGCTTAAACAAAAAAGGCGCTCCGTTTCGGGAGCGCCTTTTTAGTTTATGGTTAAATTTCTTTAATGATTAGCCCAGTTTTTCTTCAGAAATTCTCATGCTGTAGAATGAACGATAAACGAAAACCAAGGCGATGACAAAGAAGATAGCCGACAGAGCATACTTCAAATTGACGTTCGTCATGGTAACCGCAATTTCTGTTGCCAGCAATCCGAACAGGGTCGTGAATTTGATGACCGGGTTCAAAGAAACCGAAGATGT